>WLFX01000057.1 GCA_009703545.1 Actinomycetota bacterium | reverse complement strand
GGGTGCTACAGTTGTGGTACTGCCCGATGGAGACGGTCTCTAACCGAATCCCGAGCAGGTTTCGATTCACCTCACTGAATATCGCGTTGTGCGATTGCTCACAGTGATGTGACACATCAAGGAGTAACCAATGGATAACGAAATAACAGACGTACCCGCCGCTGACGGTGCGGAAGCGCCAGCTCGAAAGCGCGCACCGCGACGGGCTACCAAGAAGTCCGCTGACGCACCGGTTGAGGTAGTCACCCACGACGCCCCCGCCGCTGAGTCGGCAACCGATTCGGGCGATGCGCCAAGTGACGGGGAAGTCCCCGCTGGCCGTCGCACTCGCGGTCGCGGTCGTGGGCGCGCCGCCGCTGGGGCCGCCGTCGATGCCGAGACATCGGACAACGCGGATTCTTCCGAATCCGATGATTCCCAGGCGGACAACGGTCGCAGTCGCCAGCGCAACCGCAAGCGCGGTCGTGGACGTGACGATGATTTTGATGGCGTGAGCGATGATGACGTTCTCATTCCTGTTGCCGGAATCTTGGACATTCTCGACAACTACGCCTTCGTTCGAACTGCTGGCTACCTTGCCAGCCCTGCCGACATCTATGTCGCGCTCGGTCAGGTCAAAAAGTACAACCTTCGCAAAGGCGACGCCATTGTTGGAGCAATCCGCCAGCCTCGCGACAACGACTTCCAAAATCGTCAGAAGTACAACGCCCTTGCAACGATCGATTTTGTGAACGGTGCGGCACCAGAAGAGGCCGTCGTCCGCGACGACTTCAACGACCTCGTTGCCGTTCACGCGAGCGAGGGACTGGGTTTGAACGGTCGTTTCGGCTCGGTAAAAAAGGGTGACCGCGTCCTCATTGACGCTGCCGCGGGCGCGAGTCGCACCGCTGTGATTCGAGACCTCGCCGCCGAGATTTCGGCAAGCGCAACGGACGCCCACCTCATGGTCGTCGTTTCCGAGGGCTTGCCCGAGGACGTAACGGCACTCGGCCGTGGAGTTCGCGGAGAAGTCAGCGCCTCGTCATACGACCGCCACGCGGACGAGCATGTGACCGTTGCTGACCTCGCCATCGCGCGGGCGAAGCGACTCGTCGAAAAGGGACATCACGTTGTCGTCCTTATTGATTCGATGACCCGTGTCTCCAAGAACCAGCTGGCGGTCATTCAGGGCTCACGGCCTCTCGGTGACGGAGCGGTTGACGCTGCCGTGTTCTCGGCCGCCAAGCGCCTTTTCGGTGCAGGGCGCGCACTCGAAACGGGTGGCTCACTTACCGTCATTGCCACAATCGATAATCAGACTGACGGATTCCCTGGTGCGGTTCGAGACGAACTCCTCGATATCGCCACCGTCGTCGTCACGCTCTAAGGGCTCATCATGCTCGAATCAATCGACGGTCTCGTCGCGGAACACGCTGCTCTTCAGGTGGAACTCGCTGATTCGGCGATTCACACGAATCCGGCTCGTGCCAAGAAACTCAATCGCCGTTATTCGGAGTTGAATCAAATCGTCACAACGCACGAGGCGTTGTCCGCAGCTCGTGATGATCTCGCGGCGGCAAAGGAACTCGCCAAGGATGACGAGGTATTCGCTTCTGAGATTGCGCCGATGGAAGCGAGCGTCACCGAGCTCGAAGAGAAGCTTCGTCGTTTACTTATCCCTCGTGATCCCGACGACGGCCGAGATGTCATCATGGAAATTAAAGGTGGTGAAGGTGGAGCGGAAAGCGCTTTGTTCGCCGCCGATCTTCTTCGCATGTACACCCAGTACGCCGACAGCCGTGGCTGGCGCGTCGAGATTCTCGACCGCACCGACAGCGACCTCGGCGGTTTCAAAGACGTTCAGCTCGCAATTAAGACCAACGCCACTGAGCCCGCCAACGGTGCGTGGGCGAAGCTCAAATATGAAGGCGGCGTTCATCGCGTTCAACGTGTTCCTGCAACCGAAGCGCAGGGCCGAATTCACACGTCGACGACGGGTGTTCTGGTGTTTCCTGAGGTTGACGAACCCGAAGAAGTCGCTATCAGCCCGAATGACATCCGTATCGATGTCTTCCGCTCGGGTGGACCTGGCGGCCAGTCTGTCAACACGACCGACTCTGCTGTTCGCATCACCCACATTGCGACCGGAATCGTGGTGTCGTGTCAGAACGAGAAGAGCCAAATCCAAAACAAGGAATCGGCGATGCGCGTTCTGCGCGCGCGCCTACTCGCGCGTCAGCAAGAAGAACGGGATGCTGTCGCGAGCGACGCCCGCAAGAGCCAGATTCGCGGGATGGATCGCTCCGAGCGAATCCGAACCTATAACTTCCCCGAGAACCGGATTGCGGATCACCGCACGGGGTACAAGTCGTACAACCTCGATCAGGTGATGAACGGCGCGCTGGAACCGATTATTGACTCGTGTATCGCTGTCGACGAAGAGGCGCAACTGAAGGCGCTCTCGGAGTCAACCGGATCGTGACCTCGGTCGGCGAGATTGTTTCCGCTCTCGCCGAGCGGTTCGACCGTGTTGGAATCGAGTCTGCTCTCGCGGACGCCGAACTAATCGTTGGTCATGTCGCCGGCTGGACCCGCGGGGAGGTGGCCACCAAGTCGTTCATGGGCGTTGAACTGGGCGAGACGTTGGCGGCGGAAATCAACGTCCTCGCCGGCCGCCGCGAATCGCGAGAACCACTCCAACACATCACGGGGGAGTCGCCGTTTCGTCACCTCGTTCTCGCCGTCGGTCCAGGCGTCCTCGTCCCGCGGCCCGAAACCGAACTGATCGCCGAATGGGCAATCGACGCTCTCCGGCAAATTCCGTCACCCAGGCCTCGTGCCGTCGATCTGGGTACTGGGACAGGAGCTCTTGCTCTTGCACTGGCAACCGAGGTTCCCAACGCCGAAGTATTTGCCATTGAACTGTCGGCCGTCGCGGCCGAATGGGCGCAGCGCAACATCGCGCGATATGGCGACGAGCGAGTGACGCTGGTGATTGGTGACGTATCAAGCGCACTGCCGGAACTTAACGGCACCATCGATGTCGTTGTTGCGAATCCGCCGTACATCCCCGACTCCGAAAAACCATTAGATATTGAGGTGCTGGGGTACGACCCCGAGGTCGCACTATTTGGCGGAGAAGACGGGCTTCGAGACATTCGCGTCTTCATCGCCCGCGCCGCCCTCCTCTTGCGCCCCGGTGGCACGCTCGTCGTTGAGCACGGCGACGGGCAGGGGGAGGCCGTTCGAGCCATTGCCACAGAAGCTGGCTTCACGATGATAACTACCCACAACGACCTCCTCCAACGCGAACGAGCCCTCACCGCGGTTCGCTAGGCGCCCATGGCTAAACTGTCAGGGATGGGCACAATCTATAACTGCCTCGAAACGAATGAGGCCTTGACGGGACTGCGACTGGCCAGACAGGCTATCGGTCGCGGCGACCTGGTCGTACTCCCGACTGACACGGTGTACGGGATTGCCGCTGATGCGTTTAACCCAGCCGCTGTCCAGAAGTTGCTCGACGCAAAAGGACGGGGACGCCAGTCGCCGCCTCCCGTTCTCGTGTCGGGAATCGACACCGCGACGGCACTCGCTGAGTACATCACTCCTGAGGTGGAAAAACTCGCCGACGCGTTCTGGCCTGGCGGATTGACGATAGTGGTTTCGGCGCGGTCGACCCTCGAATGGGACTTGGGTGAGACCAACGGAACGGTCGCGCTACGAATGCCCGATCACGATCTCGTGCGTGAATTGTTGAGCGAGACAGGACCACTGGCCGTATCAAGCGCAAACCTCACGGGGAAGCCTGCGGCTCTGACTGCAGCCGAAGCGTTGGATCAATTGGGAGACCGAGTCTCGGTCTATCTGGATGCCGGAGTGTCGTCGGGGTCGCGCGCCGGCTCGACAATCGTCGACGCGACACCGACACGTGATGGTCAGCCCGCTCGGATATTGCGTGAAGGAACGATTACTCGGGAAGCGATTCGCGATGTGCTCGGGGTACTTGCCGAGGGCGACGAATGAATTATTTGATCATTGGGTGCGTCGCGGCAATCATTTCGTTCCTTGGTTCCCACGCTCTACTTCGCGTGAGTCACCGCTTCAGGATCTATCCCTTGATTCGTGACCGAGACGTCCACACGACGCCGACACCGCGTCTCGGCGGTGTTGCCATCGTCCTCGGACTTGGTTCGGCGCTCATTGCCGCGACATTCCTTCCCGTGTTTGCGCCAGTTTTCGTCAACATCATGCCGGTCATCGGAATCGGAATCGGGATTCTTCTCATGGCAGTGGTCGGAGTGATAGACGACCTCATCGACTTGAATTGGCTCGTCAAACTTGGTGCTCAATTGATTGCCGCAGGCGTGCTCGCCTGGTGTGGTGTGCAAATCGTCAGTTTGCCGTTTGGTTTCATCGCGCTGCTGTCGCCCACGATGTCTCTCGTGCTCACCGTTTTTGCGGTCGTCCTCGTCATGAACGCAATCAACTTTATTGACGGTCTCGATGGATTAGTCGCTGGCGTGACCCTCATTGCCGGGACGGTTTTCTTCATTTATTCCTACATTCTCTCTAACGGTCCAGGCCAAACAAGTTACTTCAATCTCTCGACGCTCCTGACCGCGGCGCTCTGCGGAGCCCTCATTGGATTCCTGCCCGTCAATTGGCATCCCGCCAAGATGTTCATGGGCGATTCGGGCGCTCTGGTCATTGGCCTCGTTCTGGCGGCATCAACTATCTTGGTGACCGGGCAGGTAGACCCGACCCGAATTGACCCAGGGCAATTTGTTCCCGCTTTCATTCCGCTCGCGCTTCCGCTCGCCGTTCTTATTGTTCCTCTTGTGGACTTTGTACTCGCGGTTACTCGACGCATTCTGAACGGTCAGTCGCCTTTTGCGGCCGACCGAAAGCATCTTCATCACCGCCTGCTGGATATGGGACACACGCACTTTCAAGCAGTTCTGATTTTGTATGCATGGACCGTTGTCGTCGCTGTTGGGGCGCTGCTGTTCATGTTTGTTGACGCACCGGTGGCAACGGGAATCGTTGGTGCAGGGCTTGTCGTGACCACAATTTTGACCATTGCACCGCTCGGTCGCGAAAAGCCCATCAATCTGTTCGGCGATATTCCGGAGGACACCCATGAGTAGCGCCGTTCAGCTCGCGGCGAAAGCATTACGTAGCGCACTTTTCATCGGGGCGATCGTGACGCTCGCTATTGCGCTCGTCGGCGGTGCGATCGGTTACTCGTTGGTCGGCGAAAAGGGAATCTGGAGCGCACTCGTCGGAAGCGCCGTGGCATTCGTGTTCATGGGAATTACCGCTGGGAGCATTCTTGTCGGACACAAAGCGAGCGGCGGAAGCATCGCTTCGGGGCTGTTTTTCGGGATCGTTCTCGGTTCGTGGCTTCTCAAATTTGTCCTCTTTCTCGTGGTGGCTTTTGCCATCCGAAATTCCGATTCACTCGATACCGTTATCGCCTTCAGTTGCGTCATCGCGGCGGTCCTCGGAGCCCTTATGAGCGACGTTGTTGCCATCTCGAGGGCTCGTGTTCCCATTGTCGACATGGTGTAGGCTCGACACTAAATGAGCCCATGCAGCGCAGGGTAGCGCTCGACTCAAGGAGACAACGTGAACGGACTGAACGGCCTCGTTCTGTCTGAAGGCATTACCTTTCACGCGCCGTCGATTACGGAATTCTTCCCCGCGGCCATCCTGTTCGAAGGAACACCCTTCGAGATGAACCGCATCATGATCATTCGCATGATCATGGTCATCCTCCTTGTCGTGATTTTCTGGCTCGGTACCCGCAAAATGACGCTCGTTCCCGGGCGTTTTCAAGGTGTTATAGAAATGGGTCTCGACCTCGTTCGGGTCAACATCGCCGAGGATCTTTTGGGCAAAAAGGATGGTCGCCGATTCCTGCCGATCCTCACCACGATTTTCTTCCTCGTCTTGTTCCTCAACATCACCGGAATCGTTCCCGGTTTCAACATCGCCGGGTCGTCCGTTATAGGAATACCGCTGGTTCTCGCCGTGGTCTCGTACTTCACGTTTATCTATGCGGGTCTGAAAAAGCACCCCGGTGCGTTTCTCAAGAACTCACTCTTCCCGTCCGGTGTGCCGAAGGCGTTCTATCTCGTTGTCACGCCAATCGAATTGCTCTCGACGTTCGTACTTCGACCCGTCACGCTAACTCTCCGACTCCTCATGAATATGATCGTCGGCCACCTACTTCTCGTTTTGCTCTTCTCGGCAACACACTTTTTCGTACTCGGCATCGGCCAATGGTATGGCTATGTCGGGGGAGCGGGCACTCTCGCATTCGGCATCGCATTCTCACTCTTTGAAATCTTGGTCGCCGTGCTTCAGGCCTACGTTTTCACACTCTTGACCGCTGTCTACCTCCAGCTCGCGCTGGCGGAAGAACACTAACCACAACGACCCATCCGGGTCACAACGGAAGGAAACACCATGGTTCTCGCAGAGATCACGGGAAACATCGCAACCGTCGGCTACGGTCT
>WLFX01000056.1 GCA_009703545.1 Actinomycetota bacterium | reverse complement strand
GCAATGGGCACACGCAAACCAGCGAAACGCTCGGTGAAATCATCGGGGGACAACGGGGCTCCTTTGTGACCTACCTTGACTATGTCACGGCAACACGAAATCTTTCAGAATGTTCTCGACGTACACAAAAGTGTGCCCGGACCGAATGGCCCGGGCACACGAATGCGATTAGATCAGTTACTGAACTTTCTCGGTGTTGTCGTCCGCAAAGGTTCCCGCGGCTTCGGCAGCCTTGGGGTTGCGCGCGCGAACCACGAAGAAGAAACCGAGACCAACAATCATCGAGGCCGCGAACCAGACCGGCAATTGGTTGAACGGCTCGACGGTCCCAACGATGTTGACCCAGTAGACGTAAACCAGGGCAACGGCACCGATGATTCCGAGTACCTGGGTAACGACGACCTGCTTGACGCCCGCCTTCTTGAGGAAAACAGGGGCGAAAAGGCAGACCAGGAGGTAGGCGATCATGTAGCCGAACACACCAACCGTGTCGATGTAGGTCGTGATGTTGAGTGGAACCTCTCCGATTGACAATTCGTAGGCGGTCGGGATGAACGCCAGCGGGAACATCCATAGGATGGCGTACGCCGGCGTGCGGTACTTGGCGTGTGCCTTTCCGAATGCTTTCGGGAAGATCCCTTCGTTGCCCCACGAGAACATGAGGCGACCGGCGACAGTAATACACGCCATGACGACAGCCACGAACGACGCTGTGAAGCCGAGGTTGAGCAACGGCAAGAACCCATCGAGCCCATACTGCTTGGCGAGTGCATCCATGGGCGAGCCCGATGCGGCGAGGCCGGCGGCGCCACCCTCAATCGCAGCGACCTGTGCGTACGTTGCGAATACATAGAGTACACCGGCAAAAATCGCTCCGCCGCGAATTGCACGGGGGATTGCGCGGTAAGGATCTTCCGCTTCTTCACCGAGCGATGCTGCGCTTTCGAATCCGACAAAACCAAGGATTGCGAGGACGACCGCGAACACCATTCCATCAACCGTTGCGCCACTAAGGCTCAACTGGTTCATGTCGATGATGTTTCCGCTCTGGACGAGAACGATGACGAGGACGACGACGATCACGATGACGGACAGTACCTCGAGGGTGGCCGAGACGCGTGCAGCGATACGAACACTCGAGATCGTGACCCAAATTGCAACTGCGAGCAACAGGGCGTCAAGAACGATTTGACCCGTAATGCTGTCGAACGCCGTGATACCGAAGCCTTTCAAGAACTCGGAGGCGAAGAACCCCGCACCAGCGAGTGACCCCGCCGCGATACAGACAGCTCCGACAAACAGTCCCCAACCGGTGACGAAGCTTCCGGTTGCGCCAATTGCCGGGCGAATCAAGGAATAGAGAGAACCGGCGCCGGCACGTCGACGCGCAATCGACGTGATGGACTGCGCGATAAGCAGAATGAGTGCCATACCGATGGCGAACGAGAACCACGCACCATTTCCGGCAGAGCCGGCCATGAACATGGGGGTGAAGGCGATTACGGCACTGGGCGCGATGTTGGCGACGCTCTGTGCCAGAACCTCAAACGGGGTGACGCTACGTCGCGCCAAACCGCCGGAGTGGTCTTTGGTTGTACTCATGTGGTTGTTTCCTCCGTTGTGAAATGGCTACGGCAGCAAGAGCTGACGCAGGGCGGCACCCGAATTCAGATCAGCGAGTGCCGATTCGGCTTCGTCGAGAGGTCGACGGGCCGAAATCATGGATTCGAGATCGAGCTCACCGGTCATGAGCTCGTCGACGAGACGCGGGATATCGCGCTGGGGAACGGTGCTTCCGTAGTTGCAGCCGAGGATCCGCTGGTCGGCTTCGGCCAGGACGAGCGGATCGAACTGTGCGGTCTGACCGGTCGGGGGTAGGCCGACGACAACAGCACTTCCTCCAAGTCCAAGCGCCGCGATGGCTTGCTCGGTGGTCACAATTTTTCCAATTGCATCAAATACATAGTCCAGCCCTTGGGGAACAAGCGCTTTCATCTCGGCAGGAACATCCATGCTGGGGGTCACGAGAAGTGTGTGGGTCGCACCAAGTTTGCGGGCAAGGTCGAGTTTGTCTTGCGCGATGTCGACAGCGAGGACGATGCCGGCCTTTTCAAGGCGCGCTCCCTGAATCACCGAGAGCCCGACGCCTCCACACCCGATGACCGCAGCGGTTGAACCGTGGACGAAGTTTGCGGTGTTACGAACCGCACCGACGCCCGTGGCTACCGCACACCCGACGAGGGCGATGACGTCGAGAGGAGCGTCGTCGCGGACCTTGATAGCTCCGGATTCAGGAACAACGACCATTTCGGCGAATGAGGAAACTCCGAGGTAGTGATGAACGACCTCACCGTGCTTGGACAGGCGGCTCGTTCCGTCGTAGAGGACCCCGTTGGGGGCGACGACGCTCGCGACGATTTCGCACTGGGCGGGCCGCCCGAGAAGGCAATAACGGCACTTTCCACAGTTGGGGACCCACGACAGGACGACATGATCACCAGCGGACAGTGTGGTCACGCCCTCACCGACCGCGTCGACAATCCCGGAACCTTCGTGTCCCATGACCAGGGGCAACGGCACATCCCATTCGCGACGAATCACATGGAGGTCGGAGTGACAGACACCCGCGGCGGTCACTCGAACACGAACCTCACCGGTGCGTGGCTCGGCCAAGTCGACATCGGTAACGACGACGCTGGTGCCGTCGAATGTGACTGCCTTCATTGGGGGACTCCGATGTCGGTCTTGCCTGCGTAGTGCGTGGCGGGTGCCGTTTAACCACATCGTGGCATGTTTTATCCGATTAAACAACGACGACACGGAATGGCAACGGTTGTGTGGTCCCCGCAACATCGTGAGGGCTGTTCGTCGGTGCCGATGGGACACAATAGGGACATGCCATTCAACGACGAGAACCGTGCCGGAATGGAAGACGTCGGCCCTAAACTGCGTTCCACGCGCCTGGCTCAAGGTTTATCTGTGACCTTTGTCGCCAAACAGGCGGGCGTTACGAAGGGGTTCATCAGCCTTGCTGAGCGAGGAAAGACACGGGTTTCCGTCCCTGTCCTCCTCCGAATTTGCGAGGTCCTCGGTATCTCTATCGGTTCGTTGTTTACCTACCCCGACGAACCCATCGTTCACGGGGGCATTCCGCTATATATGGGTGGAGTTGATCTGCAGGAATATCTGCTCACGCCGCACGACGAGAAATGGGTGCAAGTAATGCGCACCACGATGCAACCCGGCGGCGGATCCGACGGGGCCTACACGCTCGATGCCGAGTCGATTTTTGTTGTGGTCTTGCAGGGCCAGCTTTCACTCGACGTCGGTGGGGACATTCGAATTCTTAACACGGGCGACTCGACCACCTTCTCAGCCCGGACGCCTCACAACTGGTTCAACCCGCTCTCCACCGAGAGTCAGGTCATGTGGGTCATTTCGCCTCCGCTCCCACTTGTCGGCGAGGCGACGACCACAGCAAACCGCGACCGCGGCTGACTTCCGTTGGACGGCCAGGCTTAGACTGCTGGTGTGATCCCAATCGAGAACGTCCTCACGTTCATTGCGTTCGCAATGGTTATCATCGCAATACCCGGGCCGTCAGTAATGTTTGCGATTTCGCGCGCGCTGGTCCTCGGGAAGCGCGGAGCCGTCATTACTGTCGTTGGAAACGGAATCGGAGTTCTTGTTCAGGCGCTCGCGGTGTCTGTCGGCCTCGGTGTCCTCATCCAATCGAACGACACTCTCATGCACGTCATCCGTTTGGCCGGTGCCGGTTTTCTCATCTATCTCGGTATCACCGCGATTCGCCATCGACGTGACGGTCTCGACCTGACAGCCCCGGTGGTTGCTCCAAGAAATTCACACGTTCTACGCGAATCCATTCTTGTGGGCCTGGCGAACCCGAAAACCATCGTGTTTTTCTCTGCGGCATTCCCGCAGTTCGTCGTATCGAGCGGTACACCCATTGTCTGGCAGATGGTTGAACTCAGCATCATCTTTGTCGTCTTCGGAATTTCCGGTGACGCGGTTTATGCCCTGTCCGCTGGGGCGGCTCGCGACTGGTTCGCAAAGTCGGAGGGCCGTGTTGTTGCGATGCGAACCATCGGAGGAATCGCGATGACGACCCTGGGCACGGTGACCGTGTTGTTGCCGTAACTGTGGAATTCCCGACTTTACCGACGACATTGCCTAAACTGATGTTGCTGGGTTCACTGCCCACACACGAATCACTCAAACCAGTTAGGACGTTGTTTCCATGAGTTTTTTCCAAAACCTTTCCAAGATGGTGTCGCGTGCGGACAAGAAAGCAGACCAGCTCGCCGACTCTGCTCGTGATCTCGCCGCAGACGCAGCCAAGCGCGCCGGCGAATTCGCCGAGGATGCTTCGCGCGAGGTAAACAAACTCGCCGCCCAGGCAAAACGCGAAGGCACCAAGGTTGTCAAGAAGGCAACAAAGACAGCGAAATCCGTGACCAAGAATGTTACGCGGAAAGCCACCGCAACCGCGAAAACCGCTCAGACTCGCGCGAGCAAGGCCGCGAAGACTGTTGCCACTGAGGCCAAGGTCGTCAGCAAGACTGTGAAGTCGAGCGCAACCAAAGCTGCCGCTGGCGTCAAAGAAGCCATCACCGGCGCCCCCAATTCGTCATGGTCAGTAGCACAGCTTCGTGCCGCGGCCAAGTCACGCGGGATCTCGGGATTCTCGACGATGTCGAAGCCTCAGTTGCTCAAGGCGCTTCGCTAGCCGAACTGATTAACGCGAAAGCCGACTCCACGGGGTCGGCTTTCGTCGTTCATGCAAAAACTATTCGGTGTACTCGTCGTCGTCGGGGTCAGTGATCGCCGCAACAATCGCGACGAGGCTCACGACCCAGGAAACCCATAACAGAGCTAGTTTCCAGTCGCGTTTGCCGGAGACTGTCGCTTTGACCAGCCCGAAAACGGAAAAAATCGCACTGAGAAAGCTGCCGTTAAGCAGGAACTTTTTCATGACGATACCTCCGCCAACAACGATACCCCCGCGCACAGTGCGCTCGCGCACCAATGGTTTGTAGGATAAAGGAATGACTGAGATTGACCGCAAACCGCGCTCGCGGGTCGTCACCGATGGAATCGAAGCGACGACCTCGCGCGGGATGCTTCGCGCAGTCGGGATGGGTGATGCTGACTGGGACAAACCTCAGATCGGTATTGCGAGCTCGTGGAATGAAATCACACCGTGTAACTTGTCGCTCGGCCGCCTCGCGCAGGCCGCCAAGGAAGGCGTTCACGCCGGTGGAGGTTACCCTCTGCAGTTCGGTACGATTTCGGTTTCGGACGGAATTTCAATGGGCCACGAGGGGATGCACTTCTCGCTCGTTTCCCGAGAGGTAATCGCCGATTCGGTCGAGACCGTGGTTCAGGCCGAGCGCCTCGATGGAACTGTCCTCCTAGCCGGATGTGACAAGTCCATCCCCGGCATGCTCATGGCCGCCGCTCGTCTTGACCTGGCGAGCTGTTTCCTTTACGCAGGCTCGATTGCTCCGGGCTGGGTGAAATTGGAAGATGGCACCGAAAAAGACATCACGATCATTGATTCGTTCGAAGCGGTCGGTGCGGTGAAAGCCGGCAAGATGAGTGCCGAAGACGCCCGACGAATTGAATGTGCGTTCGCTCCAGGTGAAGGCGCGTGCGGCGGGATGTACACCGCCAACACCATGGCGTCGGTCGCCGAAGCTCTTGGAATGAGCCTGCCGGGCTCTGCGTCACCCGCATCGTATGACCGCCGGCGTGATTATTTCGCGCACCGGTCGGGCGAGGCGGTTGTCGGCATGCTCGAGCGTGGTCAGACCGTTCGCGACATCCTCACAATCAAGGCGTTTGAAAATGCGATCGCCGTAGCAATGGCACTCGGGGGCTCGACGAACGTTGTCCTTCACCTTCTCGCCATCGCAAACGAAGCTGAAGTGCCGCTCACGCTCGACGACTTCAACCGCATTGGTGCGAAGGTTCCGCACCTCGGTGACCTCAAACCGTTCGGCAAGTACGTGATGAACGACGTCGACCGCCGCGGCGGACTGCCCGTTCTGATGAAGGCTCTCGTTGACGCGGGTCTGATGCACGGCGACGCACTCACTGTCACGGGCAAGACCATGGCGGAAAATCTCGCCGACATGAATTTGGACGAGTTGGATGGCGAGGTACTTCGAACGCTCGACAACCCGATCCACGCAACCGGTGGCATCACGATTCTCAACGGGTCGTTCGCCCCAGAAGGCGCTGTCGTCAAGACCGCCGGTTTCGACGCGGCCACGTTCGAAGGTCCAGCCCGAGTATTCGAACGCGAGCGTGCCGCGATGGACGCATTGACCAACGGCGACATCACCGCGGGTGACGTCGTTGTCATTCGATACGAAGGACCCAAGGGAGGACCGGGAATGCGCGAAATGCTCGCGATCACGGCCGCAATCAAGGGTGCGGGACTCGGTAAAGATGTATTACTCTTGACGGACGGGCGATTCTCAGGCGGCACAACCGGACTGTGTATCGGCCACGTAGCTCCCGAGGCAGTGGATGCAGGTCCCATTGCCTTCGTGCGCGATGGT
>WLFX01000055.1 GCA_009703545.1 Actinomycetota bacterium | reverse complement strand
GGACTTCTCGAGCGACGCGGTTGGCGTGATCCTGGCAGCGAACGAGATCGGCGGTCGACACGGACTCGGAATGTCCGACCAGATCGAGAACCGCATTATCGAGGCAAAGAGCCGCGGAATTTATGAAGCACCGGGCATGGCGCTATTGCACATCGCCTACGAACGCCTCCTGTCGGCCATCCACAACGAGGACACTCTGGCTGCCTACACCGCGGAAGGTCGCCGAATGGGTCGCTTGTTGTATGAAGGCCGATGGCTCGACCCGCAGACGCTCATGATGCGCGAGTCACTGACCAAGTGGGTTGCCTCAGCCGTCAATGGATCGGTCACGCTGCGCCTCCGTCGCGGCGACGATTACACGATCGTGAACACCGAGGGCGACGGCTTCAGTTATCACCCAGAGAAGCTCTCGATGGAACGCACCGACGACGAAGCGTTCGGCCCGACCGATCGAATCGGTCAACTCACGATGCGGAATCTCGACATCCAGGACACGCGGGCCAAACTCGACCTCTACCGCCAGCAGGGACAACTCGACGGCGGTCAGTTTGACCTGACCTAATTCAGTGGGGACCCCTTCGATAGGCTGAACGAATGGCAGCGAACGACTTTCTCAATGACAAGCGCTTTATTGTGTGGCTCGACCTTGAAATGACGGGTCTGAACATCAACACCGCCGAAGTCGGCAAGCGCGATGACGAGATCGTCGAAATCGGTGTCATCGTGACCGACGGCAACCTCGTTCCCCAAGACAAAGGACTGCAACTCGTCATCAAGCCAACCGACGCAGCAATGGCAAACATGGGCAGTTTCGTTCGAAACATGCACGACAAGAGCGGACTGCTGCCCCTCATCAAAGACGGCGTCTCGGTGGCCGAGGCGGAAAAACAGGTTCTCGACTACATCAAACAACACGTCCCCGTTCGTCAAACTGCACAGATGGGCGGTAACACCATTCACATGGATCGCCGTTTCTTGGCGAAATACATGCCATCCGTCGAAGACTGGGTGCATTACCGAAACGTCGACACCTCGACAATCAAAGAAGTGCTGTTTCGATGGTTCCCCTCCGTAGTCGACGCCGCCCCGGAAAAAGTGGGCAATCACCGCGCCTTAGCCGATGCGATCGAGTCGATTCGCGAGCTCGCGTTTTATCGCGAACTCCTGTTCAGCATGGACTCAATCCCCGCGGACAAACTCGAAGCAGCGAAGAAGACCGCCACTGATGCATGGGCAGAATTACTGGCATAATGAAACAGTTGCGTTTCGGCGCACATGGTGGCTATAGCTCAGTTGGCAGAGCGTCTGGTTGTGGTCCTGAAGGTCGCGGGTTCGAGCCCCGTTAGCCACCCACCGTTACTCCCCCGGAATCAGGTTCGAACGACGACCGTCGCGGTGTTAATCGGATTATTGTGCGCGATGTGGTCGTCCACCTGGGCATCCCACGCCTCATAAAAGTCGTTGAAATCACCGTGGTCGCGACTAGCCAACCGTTCGAACCGAAGTGTCTCGTCGCATTCCACCCACATCACCGTCGACGCGAGCTCGCGCGATCGCGGGGTACTGACACCACACCCCTCGATTACCATCACGTCCGCAGGGTGAACGTCGATAACATCGCCTGCGACATCGCGTTTCCAATCCCACGCGCGGAAACGGCCGGGTTGTCCTAGGGCGAGAGGCGTCACGACAGTTTCGATCATCGCGTCGCGTCCATCTGCCAGTCCGCCCCAGCCGTGATACCCGTCGTCGAGGTGCACGAGGGTCGCGTCAAGAAAATCAGCGATAACACTCGCGAGTCGAGTCTTTCCCGCTCCACTTTTCCCGTCGATCAGAATGATGTGCGGGTTAGGAGATGGCACTGTTCCACACCCCGAGATACGCCACCGTAAACATGGCAGCAATGCCGATGATGACGGAACCCGTTATCAACATCCAATCGCGGATACCCAAAGGACGATAGACACTCCAGGTTCGATTAGATCGCGAGAAACCGCGAATCTCGGCGACATCGCTCATGCGCACGGCCCGACGAATCGCGATAACCAGCGTGGTCAACGCGACTGTGAACGGTGTCGTAGCACGACCGTTGGCCCGTTGAGCCTGTTGCGTCTCTTCGAGGTCGGATGAAATCACGGGTATCAACCTCAACGCAATTAGTGTCGCTAACGCGACTCGGTCGGGCAAAATTCGTTTCACCGCGCACGTAGCCAAAACTTCGTGAGCAGAAATGGCGCCGGCAACAAGTAACGCAGGGAGCGCTAGCGAGAGAATGCGCAACATTGCCGCGCTGGACGTTGCAATCGAACCTTCGCTGATGTGCATGATTCCCCAATGGAAAAGCGTGGCACCACGATGGGTTCCGTACAACAGCGACGCAATCCCCGCCATCCCAACCGCAGCGGCCAGCACAAACATTGACGTGCGCGACGGCGGCGTGATGACATCCGACGTCATCGCCGCGAGAAAGGCGATCAGCGGGAGACCCAGGAGAATTGGCATCCACGGGTCGACACTCCAGACAAGGACGAGCGCGGGGACAGCACTCGCCACGATAAGTGCCATCGAGTGCGGGCGACGCGCCGTCACAGTGTTTCTCCGAGATGAATCACTCGGTGCGCGAGCGAGCGAACCAGTAATTGGTCGTGAGATGCAAGAACAATCGAACCACCCTCGTCGAGATAGTCCCGGAGTCGGTCGAGGAGATCATGCCACGAATGCGCGTCCTGACCGAATGACGGTTCGTCCAATAAAAGGATTCGAGGCTCACGAGACAAAGCCGAGGCAATCGCAAGCCTGCGTCGCTCGCCTCCGCTCAAACTTTGCGGGTGTCGACGATCCATCCCACGCAAGCCGACCGCAGCGCGTTCATGAGCGGGCGCTTCGTCCCCCACGGTTCCGTTTCCGAAACCGTACGCCGGGTTCTGCAGCACCGACGATGCAAGTTTCACGAGTGCACGAGCGGGAATTCGGTGGGGCTCCACGCTTTGTTCGATGTATTCGACCGTTCCGCTTTGCGGGGCAATTAGTCCGCCGAGCACGCGCAGCGCGGTGGTTTTGCCCGCTCCGTTGAGACCCGTGATTGCCACGGCCTCCCCTTCGCGCAGGTTCAACGCCGGCAACCTAAAAGACTTTGCGCCTTCGGCACGACACACGACAAGCTTTCGCGTCGTGAGTACGGTCTGTGCACCGCGCTGACGAGCATTGGGTTTGGTGGCACGCGAATGGCCGGGCACCCACACGCCGAGCGCGACGAGCGCTCCTCGTTGTGTAGCCAAAACTTCATCGAGAGGGCCGTCCAGGGCAATCCGACCATCCGCGACTACGATTATTCGATCAACGAGCTTGCGCCAGAGTTTAATGCGATGTTCAACGATGACCAGCGCCGAATCAGAATCCGTGATGACGCGGTGAACCGCATCGCGCACGGTTTCCATCGAAATTCCGTCGAGGCTCGCGGTTGGTTCGTCCAGCACCAGCAGGTCCGGACGCGATGCCATGGCTGTCGCGATGGCGACGCGCTGTTTCTCGCCGCCCGACAAGTGCCCGGTCGAGGACTCGATTGGGTTGGTCACTCCGGCTGAATCGAGCGCTTCTCGGATTCGACCCTCGACCTCCGACGGTTCCGCCACCGCGGTCTCGGCGACAAAAGCGACCTCGTCGCGAATTGTGGGGAAAAGAATTTGTTCGTCTGGTTCTTGGCCGACATACGCCACCGATTTCGCCCGGTTCGTTCGAGTTCCGTATTCCTGCACGGTGGAGGTATCAACCAGCCCAGCGATAGCGCGGACCAGAGTCGATTTCCCTCCTCCGCTCGGGCCGGTGATGAGTACCCTCTCACCGGCAACAATTTTCAGTGAAACATCGCGAAGGGTCTCAAAATCAGAGCCGTTGAAGGCCAACGACCAGGATTTGAATGACACGAGGCTGCGAGACATCTCACCGTCCGAATGTCGCGAGAATGCCTGTTTTGGTCAAGGTGCGAACGAGAAGAACAGAAAGTCCCGCTCCAAGTATCGCGCCCGAGGCCGTGGCAGAGGCAATGTATATTGTGGCGAATTCAACGCCTGTTCCAGCGTAAAAATAGAAATATTCCAAGGCACCCTGAACGGCGCCTCCGCATGCGCCGGCTGCAGCGACTATGAAGAAGTCAACTTTGTTTCGTCGCATGAGTCGGAATCCGAGTTCCATCGCCATTCCCTGTGCGAAACCGAAGATCACAACAGTGAAACCCCACTGATTGCCAATGATCGCCGAAACCGACGCGGCAATCATCTCGCCGAGAACAGCGGCACCCGGTCGTCGGACAACGAGTGCGACGAGCAAACCCCCGATGAGCCACACTCCATCGAGCAATGCCACGAAGCCCGGAGTCAGTCCGCTGAGGCCGAGAGACAGCGGCGCATACAACGAATTCCAGGCGACAAAGATGACGCCGGAGGCGACTGCGAGTACAGCGGCAACGATAAGGTCGACGGTTCTCCAACCGCTAAATGTGTAGCTCATGGTGGTGCACTTTCTTCCTGTGCACGGGATCAAACTGCCGTTCCAATCCAGCATTACCCGGATGGTATGACGGTCGAAGCGGTGGCTTCCTCTCAGCCCTTTCGAGCTCCCGTGAATCGCTCCATCTTATCGCGCTGATTTAGGATAAGCACATGATTGAATTCTTGACCGACCCCGCTGTCTGGTTATCGATGTCAACGCTGACGATTCTTGAGATTGTTCTTGGAATAGACAACATCATCTTCATCACAATCCTTGCGTCTAACCTTCCTGGTGAGATGCGTAAACGTGCGCAATTCGTGGGACTCAGCGCCGCAATGGTGACGAGAGTGCTGATGTTATTTGGGGCATATTGGATCATCCAACTCGAGGCAGACGTTGTTTCCTTCAGCGATTTTCACTTTTCCGGTCGCGATCTCATCTTGATTGCCGGCGGAATTTTTCTCATTTACAAGTCGGTCACCGAAATCCACGAAAATCTTGAAGGCGAAGAAGGAAAAGCCAATCCGGCCCACAAGGGCGCAAAAGCGTTCGCGGCGATTATCGGTCAAATCCTCGTTCTGGACATCGTCTTCTCGATTGACGGAATTATTACCGCGGTCGGGATGACCGTCGGAATGGCAGACAGCCTTCCGATCATGATTGTCGCGGTCGTCGTGTCGTCCGTCGCGATGTTGTTCGCCGCAAACTGGGTTGGCGACTTTGTCACCAAACACCCGACCGTCAAAATGCTCGCGCTCGCATTCCTTGTTCTGATTGGGGCCTCGCTCGTCGCCGAGGGATTTGGTTCCGAGATTGACAAGGCCTTTATCTATGGCCCGATGGCGTTTGCCGTCATCGTCGAGGCCCTCAACATCACAGCAAAGAACCGTCGTCAACGTCACGCCCGCGCGGAATCACAACCTGTTGATCTTCACGACGCAATCGTGCCGTCGCCGACAAAGCCCGTGGCTCGCAGACCGGTTGCCCGCAAGTCCGCTCCCAAAAAATAGGTTTACTGGGGTTTGCGAATCGCACGGCTGATGCGTTTGCCCCAGTGCATCGTCTTGATGATGGGGTATACCGCCATGAACGCCGCCGCGGGGACACGCAGTCTGCGGTCGGGGATGCCGTGGTGGTTGTAGGTCCGGTCGAATCGCATCAAATACGACACAATGTCCGACGGGCTGTCATCCATCCGACGAAGTGACATTCCCGCGATGACACGCGGCGCGTAAACAATTTTGAGGCCAGCCCGGTGAACGTGGACAGCGAGATCCAAGTCCTCGTGCATCAAGTCCTCTTCGTCAGCACAGGTTTCATCACGAACGGCGAGCCACGCGGTGCGGGTCAGTCCCATATTCGAGCCGAACAAGAACTTGTAGTCGCGCACTAGTTTGAACATCGCTTTGCGCATGGTGTCGTCCGCGAGTTGACCGAATCGGCGGAACGGCAGTTCGTAATAGATCACGGGACCCGTGATCGCGTCGACGGTCGGATCCGTGAAGGCTTTGGTTGTTTCCTCGACCCAGTTCGGCTCAACTATTGAGTCCGAGTCGATACGCCCGATGATGTCTCCCGTTGCCGCATCGAATCCCTTGTTCCGTGTCGGCGTGATCCCCTGCGAATCCGCTTGCTCGATCAGGATGATGGGTGCGTCGGGATAGAGCGATTGCACCTCGCGAACGATGGCGACGGTTTTGTCGGTCGACTTGTTGTTGACGACGATAATTTCGTGGGCTGGCACTGTCTGTGCGACACATGCCTCAAGGCACGGAAGAATCGTTTCTTCCTCGTTGTAGGCGGGAATGACGATAGAGACGCTCTTCACGATGCCCTTTCACGAACGGTCGTTGGAAAAGTCTATCGGTCGACAGGCCGTGACCGAGTGGCGTGAGCGTGCCGCGCGCGCAACATCGTTTCAGGCGCAAACGACAAATGTTCTAAATCTTGTGCGCGATTCAACAAATCTGCGCTAGTGTCAAATGAGTCACACATCACTCTCAGGCAGTTCTGGGACGCAGGGATGGTGACATTGGTGGGCGAAGTACGACCCATCAAACAGCAAGGAGCGCAGCATCATGGCCACAGGCGTCGTGAAATGGTTTAACAACGAAAAGGGTTATGGTTTCATCACCCCCGATGAGGGCGGTCCCGACCTCTTCGCACACTTCAGCTCGATCG
>WLFX01000054.1 GCA_009703545.1 Actinomycetota bacterium | reverse complement strand
GAGGCGGGTCGAATGCCTGTCGAATTCACTGCCGCACGATTCGATGCGGCAGAGTTTTGTCGCGCAGTCCGAGAACTTCACGACGACACCTGGTTCACGGCTCTTGTGCCCGCGCAACTAGTTCGCCTCGTCGAGTTCGCCGAAACAGACACCGACGCTCGAGATGCGCTGCGACGATTCGAGCGAATCCTGGTTGGCGGCCAGGCGATTCCCGACGGCCTCGTCGACCGCGCAAACGAATTGGGCGTTCGCGTCACAAAGACTTACGGTTCAGCCGAGACGGCTGGTGGAGTCGTCTATGACGGAACGCCGATCGGCGACACCGAGGTTCGAATCGTTTCCGACGGCCAAATTGAACTGTCAACATCGAGCCTTGCTCTGGGGTACCTCGACGACAGCGGGATGATAACGCCCTGGTCATTCTCGACCGAGGACGGCCGTCGCTGGTGGCACACCACCGACATCGGAGCGGTGAACGACGGGGTGTTGACTGTTCTCGGTCGGACCGACGACGTTATCGTGACCGGCGGAATCAAGGTGTCATTGGGTGACGTCGACCGAGTGCTTGAGGCCGCAGGTGTCAACGCCGTCGCCAGTTGGTTTGCCGACGACACTTGGGGCCAGGTCCCTGCGCTCGTTTCCGAGACGGAACTCGACCGAGACGCCGTGCGCGACCTCATCGAACGCGAAGTGTCGACAGAGGCTCGCCCGTATCGATTCGTGACAGTTCCGGAATTGCCGCGGTTGTCGTCGGGCAAAATCGATCGTCGCGCGGTCCATGGCCTAGTCGCAAACGTCGAATCATAGAATTATCCCATGGCATCTCGAACTTCGAAAAAGAAGCGTCCGACCGGTAACCGCGGCGGACGACCCGGCACTCAGAAAATCGTCCCGCACGGCGCGCAAGTGCAGATCACCGTTCGCCCCGCGACGTTCGGTGACTGGGTTTCCGCCGCTCGGCCCGCGACACTGGGGCTCGGATTTGCGCCGGTGCTGTTGGGTTGGGGTGTTGCCATCCTGCAGTTCCTTCTCGACGACGTCAACCCGTGGGACGCACTTCCACTGTCGGTCGTCGCGCTCTGTTTCGTCGTCGCTCTGGCCCTGCAAATCGGTGTTAACTTCGCCAACGACTATTCGGACGGCATTCGCGGTACAGACGCGCACCGCGTCGGTCCCACTCGGCTCACGGCATCGGGCGCTGCCCCGGCGAAACACGTCCGCCTTGTCGCTTTTATCTTCTTTGGAATTGCCGCCCTCGCGGGGCTCGGTATCACGGTGCTCACGCAGATATGGTGGCTCCCCGCTGTCGGCGCAGCCGCCATCGCCGCCGCATGGTTCTACACCGGAGGAAAAAAGCCTTACGGTTACTCCGGGCTGGGCGAACTTATGGTGTTCATCTTCTTCGGACTCGTCGCAACCTCGGGGACCGCATTCCTGCTCGTGCAGACGGTCTGGATTGACAGCATTCTCGCCGGCGTTGCGATGGGACTGTTCTCGATGGCGGTATTGCACATCAACAACGTGCGCGACCGAGCGACCGATATCGCAGCTGGCAAGCGCACCCTCGCTACCCGGATGCCGCTGTGGTTGGGGCGAGCCTTCTACACCTTCTTGCTGCTTGCGCCTTTCGGAATCCTCGTCTATTTCTCGCTGATTCTAATCTCAGCGTTTTGGGGATTCTTCGCTCTGTTTGTTGCCGCGCCCGCACTGCTCATCACGTGGACAGCTACGAACCCGCGCGAGTACGTACTCGTGCTTAAATTGACGGTGTGGACGAGCGTCGCCTACGCGGGAATGCTTGCTTACGCGTTCGCCTTTTAGCTAGCACTCGACGACGTTGACGGCGAGACCACCCGTTGACGTTTCCTTGTACTTGTTAGACATATCAAGTCCCGTTTGACGCATTGTCTCGATGACGGTGTCGAGCGAGATCTTGTGCGAGCCGTCACCAGCGAGCGCAAGGCGCACGGCGGCGACAGCTGTACCAGCGGCAATTGCATTGCGTTCGATGCACGGCATCTGAACGAGCCCGCCGACCGGGTCGCAGGTCAACCCGAGATTGTGTTCCATCGCAATCTCGGCAGCATTCTCGATTTGGCGAGGAGTCCCGCCGAGAACCGCGGCGAGACCGGCGGCGGCCATGGAACAGGCTGAGCCGACCTCACCCTGGCAACCGGCTTCCGCGCCCGAGATGCTCGCATTGCGCTTATACAACGTTCCGATAGCACCGGCGGTGAGCAAATAATCACGTGCAATTCGTTCGCGCGCGATTTTCTTGAACCGCTCTGCGAAGTACCCGACGGCGGGGATAATGCCCGCTGCGCCGTTGGTGGGGGCCGTGACGACCCGCATTCCCGCCGCGTTTTCTTCATTCACGGCAATCGCGAATGCTTGTAGCCATTCGTTGCTGAGCGAACTGGTTTCTTCTGTGTCTTCTTGTGAGTGGAGGTGTCGTGCAAGGCCAGCCGCGCGACGCGTTACGTTCAGCGAGCCGGGTAGGACTCCCTCGTGCTCGAGGCCAGCCTCGATGCATGACGACATGGCCGACCAGATGGCGGTGAGGCGTGTGTGCACCACCTCAACGCCGTAGATCGCGACGGCATTGGCGTGCGCCATATCGGCGATGCTCATGCCGGTTGAATCGCACAGCTCGATGAGTTCATCGCCGTTGTCGAAGGGGTAGGGCAGCGTCGAGTCGGTGAGTGGCGCGGGTTGACCGATTTCATCATCGGCTTCGACAAAGCCGCCGCCGACAGAGAAATACGTGCGGGTGAATAATTCGTCACCCACTGCGTTGAGCGCGTCGTAGGTCATGGCGTTCGAATGTTGTGGAAGGCGCGTCATGGGTCGAAGCTCGATGTCTGCTTCCGAGAATGGGATCTTTCGATGTCCCACGGTAACGAGCCCCGACACGACCGCGCGATCCATCGCAGTGATAACTGATTCGGGGTCGCAGGTTTCAGGGTCGGCACCTTCGAGACCGGCAATGATGGCGTTTGTCGTGCCGTGCCCAACACCGGTGGCACCGAGTGACCCGAATAGCGACACGCGAATCCGCGCGGTCGAATCAAGTTGGTTGGCTTCGATCAGTTCGCTGACGAATCGGCGGGCTGCACGCATCGGTCCGACCGTGTGCGAACTCGATGGGCCAACGCCGACGGTGAAGAGGTCAAGAGCTGTGAGAATACTCACGATGTGTTTCTGCTAACTGTGAGAGAAAAGGCGCCTGTGAGCCGACGTATCGACCCACAGGCGCCCGACGGTACTACTTGTGCTCGCCGTGAACCGCGTAGCGCTCTTCAGGAGACATTACGAGGTTGTGTCGACCGATCAGCGCGAAGTATCCCAAGAAGAGTACGTACACGATGATGATGGCGTAAATGGCGGGAAGGAACGTCGGGTTCAACAAGAATCCGACGAACGCTAGTGCGGCAATCAACCCGGACACGGTTGCTCCACCGACACCCCATGGCGAACGATAAGGGCGCTCGAGTTCGGGGTGCTTGACGCGCAGGATAATGAACGAGATCATCTGCATGAGGTAGGCCAGCATGGCTCCCCACACGGCGATGTTCAGGATGATGGCACCTGCGACGCCACTAATTGCACCCGTCGTGTCAGTTGCGGTCAAGTAGTCGAGCAACACGAGTGATGCGAGACCGATGAGTCCACCGACGAGGAGTGCGAGCCACGGGGTCTTGTTCTTACCCGTGACCGACAGTCCGCGGAAGTAGTAGCCAGCGCGTGACAGTGAGTACATGTTGCGACCGTAGGCGAACATGATTCCCTGGAGCGATGCGAGCAGACCAATCAGCGCGAAGATGCCCAGAATGGCAGCCCAGCCATCGCCGACGACGGCGCGGAAGCCGTCGAGAAGAGGCTCACCCGCTGCGCCGGCAACCTCAGCACCGAGGATTCCGGTGTTGATGAACATGACGAGAAGGCCGGTGACGATGAGGGTTCCGCGAGCCCAGAATCCAGCGCGCGGGATGTCCTTCGACGGGTTGTGTGCTTCTTCTGCTGCGAGCGGAAGTTCTTCGATTCCGAGGAACAACCAGACGCCGAAGGGAATCGCGAAGAGGATTCCCATGATGCCGTGAGGGAGGAACCAGCTCGAACCAGCCGAACCATCTGCGGGGATATTCCAGAGCATCGACCAGTCAATTTTGCCCGAAAGGAGAACCATCACCGAGAACAGCACGATGATCGCGAGCGAAATGATTGACACGACAATCGAGAACTTGAATGAGATGGCCGAACCGAGCGAATTGAGTCCAACGAATACGGCGTACAAGACGACGTACCAAATCCACATGTTTCCGGTGAGGTCGAGGTTCAACAGTTCAGCGGTCACACCGTTGAGGTATGCGGCCGAGAAGAATACGACGACGGCAGTCGTTGCGACGTACTCTATTGTCTCGGCGAGACCCGTGACGAATCCACCCCACGGCCCCATGGCTTTTCGGGCGAATGAGTAAGCGCCACCCGAGTGGGGCATTGCTGACGACATTTCACCGATGGCGAACATGAGTCCGTAGTACATGACGACGAGAATGACGAATGCGAGGAGAAGTCCACCGAAGCCACCGGCTGCTACACCGAAGTTCCATCCCGAGAAGTCACCCGAGATGACCGCGGCGATGGCGAGACCCCAGAGGCCCCAAACACCGGCAGATCGAGTGAGCTGGCGCTTCTCGAAATAGTCTTTACTTTGCTCGGTGTAGGAAACTCCCGAGACTTTCAATTTGTTAGACATACGACGTTGTAGTCCTTTCCCGTCGAGGGAACTTTCGCACCCACGACATTGTGTTGGCTAGGTAGTTGCGAGCATAGACGAGATAGCACTCGAAAATCCAACCTTTAGAGGAAAAATTTTTGTGTTGTTAACATGGGACGCCAACGACGTTGGGTTACTTTGTCCCCGAAGATTCGCAGGTAAGTTGACAAATGCACCTCACCTAGTGTTTTCTAAAGGTTACAAATCCAACCTCAACGAAGAGGAAACACACCATGGCTCAACGAACCGGCATGCTCACCGTTCCTGAATTACAGAAACGTGTCGACAGTGGTGAAATCGACACGGTCATCATCTCGTTCACCGACATGCAGGGGCGACTCGTCGGCAAGCGAATGTCCGCGCGGCTGTTCGTCGAGGACGCCATGGAACACGGTGCAGAGTGTTGCAACTATCTGCTCGCGGTCGATGTCGAGAACAACACGGTTCCCGGATACGAGTTTTCGTCGTGGGAAAAGGGATACAACGACATGGCGATGATCCCGGACATGTCGACGCTGCGACTGGTTCCCTGGATCCCGCACACCGCGATGGTGATCGCCGACCTCCAGACGACAGACCACGAACCTGTGCCGATTGCCCCCCGCTCATTGCTTCAGGCACAGATTGATCGTCTTACGAAGATGGACCTCGTCCCATTCGTCGGCACCGAGCTCGAATTCATCGTTTTTGACGATTCATTCCGTGACGCATGGGCGAAAGGCTACGACAACCTGCGACCGTCCACCGACTACAACGTCGACTATGACCTCCTCGCGAGCAACCGAGTTGAGCCGTTGTTGCACGATATTCGCGTGAGCATGGACAAGGCCGGAATGTACTGCGAGGGCGTCAAGGGCGAATGCAACCTTGGTCAACAAGAAATCGCGTTCCGCTACGACACGGCCTTGATCACGTGCGACAACCACTCGGTCTACAAGAGTGGCGCCAAGATGATTGCCGATAACCACGGTAAGTCGCTGACCTTTATGGCCAAGTTCAACGAGCGTGAGGGTAACTCGTGCCACATCCACATCTCGTTCCGCGACTCGAAAGGCAACGCCGTTTTTGCTGATAAGAACGCTGAGAACGGAATGTCGGACATGTTCCGCCACTTCCTCGCTGGTCAAATTGCGCTCATGCGTGAGTTCACCCTGCTGTTCGCTCCCAACATCAACTCGTATAAGCGGTTCGCCTTCGGCTCGTTTGCACCGACCGCTATTGCGTGGGGCCACGACAATCGAACTCTCTCTCTGCGCGTTGTCGGGCACGGTCACGGGATGCGCGTAGAGCACCGCGTCCCCGGTGGTGACGTTAACCAGTACCTCGCCGTCGCCGGGCTCATTGCCGCGGGTATCCATGGAATCGAGAACAAGTTAGAACTCGAAGACCAGACACATGGAAATGGCTACGAAGCCGACAAGCCTCATGTACCAACCTCGCTCCGTGAAGCGGCCGATCTATTTGAGAACAGCAAGGCTGCCCGCGCGATCTTCGGTGACGACGTCGTCAACCACCTCGTTAACGCCGCCCGCATCGAGATCCGCGCGTTCGACAGCGCCATCACTGACTGGGAGCGTGTTCGCGGTTTTGAGCGCCTCTAGTCAACCCGTCATCGGCATCACGACATACCGTCAACAAGCAAAGACGGGCGTGTGGGATGTCGATGCGGCGTTCCTGCATTCGGGATACATCGAGAGCGTGGCGCGTGCGGGAGGTATTGCGGTGCTGCTGCCTCCACAACCCGCTTCTATGGACATCGCGGACCGCGTTCTCGACGGGATTGACGGACTCGTGTTCGCAGGAGGACGGGATATCAACCCCGAACGCTATGACCAAGAACCTGGCGAACACACCGACCAGCCCGATCTTCGGCGTGACGACTGGGAGTTCACTCTCGTGAATGCGGTCCT
>WLFX01000053.1 GCA_009703545.1 Actinomycetota bacterium | reverse complement strand
GGAAGTCCGGCTCGATCGAGGCCCTGCTGCTCGTCATCGAGCGTGAGGACGCCAAAGCCAACGGGCTTACCCTCGTCTAATGCGACTCGGGTAAGACCATCCGTCGCGGCGTTCGATACGAAGTCGAAGTGGGGCGTTCCGCCGCGAATGATGACACCGAGACACACAACCGCGTCAGCACCGGCACGAAGCGCGGTTTGGGCGACAAGCGGAAGCTCAAATGCGCCGGGCACGCGAATTAAGGAATGCGTTGCACCCGCAGTTTCGAGAATGCGAACGGCCCCGGCGATAAGGCCATCGGTGATCTCGTCATGCCAGGAAGCGGCAATAACGACGATGGACAAACCCTTTCCGTCGACGACGATGCTCGGTGATCCTTGTCCAGCCAAATGACTATTCACCGTCCTTGACGATGACAGGCGAATTGACTAAAGCCCCCGGCAATTGGTGTCCCATCCTGTCACGCTTCGCTCCGAGGTATCCGATATTGACGTCTCCGACGCCGACGACGAGAGGAACAAGTTCCGTCACTTCGATACCGTGCTCGACGAGTTGCCGACGCTTCTCTGGATTATTGGACAGCAGTCGAACGGACGAAATTCCGAGATCTTTCAGGATCGCGGCAGCCACACCGTAGTCACGTGCGTCTGCAGGGAGGCCGAGTGCGAGGTTGGCGTCCAGCGTGTCGAGGCCATCCTCTTGGAGCCGGTAGGCCTTCAGTTTGTTGGTGAGCCCAATCCCACGTCCTTCATGTCCTCGTAAGTAAACAACGACTCCACCAGCAGCGTCGATTTGTTCCATAGCCGCGTCTAATTGGGGGCCGCATTCGCACTTGAGTGACGCCATCGCTTCACCGGTCAGGCATTCGGAGTGCAGTCGCACGAGTGCGCCGTCGGTCGGTGTCCCCGAGACGATTGCGACGTGATCGACGCGTGTCTCATGGTCGCGGTATGCGCGAATACGAAACGCACCGTGTGTCGTGGGAACCTGGGTTTCCACTTCAAAGGAGTAACGGTGGACGTTAGGGTCGGGCATTGCCTGCCATTCGGAGCCGAGGTGTTCGACGAGTTCCTCGATTGATATCGTCGTGAGCCCGTGCTCTGCGGCAAAGGCGATAAGCGTCTCGCCTCGCATCATGCTTCCATCGTCATTGGTGATTTCACCGATGACGGCAACGGGCTGCAGTCCGGCCAGGTTCATGAGGTCAACCGCTGCTTCGGTGTGGCCGGCACGTTCCCGAACACCGCCGGCAACTGCCCTTAGTGGAATGATGTGGCCGGGGCGAATGAGGTCCCCTGGCCCGCTGGCGGGGTTCGCCAACACCCGGAGGGTTTCCGCGCGGTCGTGCGCCGAAATGCCCGTTGTGACACCTTCAGCGGCGTCCACACTCACCGTGTAGGCGGTGCGTCGTGAGTCCTGGTTTTCGATCACCATGAGTGGCAAATCGAGCTCGTTGGCTCGTTCGTTCGTCATCGGGGCGCAGAGAAAGCCGCTGGTGTGACGTATAGTCCAGGCCAACCATTCGGTTGTGACGAGTTCGGCCGCCATAACGACGTCACCTTCGTTCTCGCGATCGGTTGAATCCGTGACGATGACGGGTTTCCCGGCTCGTAGCTGGGCTATTGCTGTTTCGATGAGCGTCATGCGAACGCCCCTTTCGTGAAATGTGCGAGACGCGCGATGTGACGCGCGAGTATGTCGGTTTCAAGGTTGACGATGTCACCGACGGCGAGAGAACCGAGAGTCGTTGCGATAAGGGTTTCGGGAATGAGGGACACTTCACACCACTCGTCGTCGACGGTCGAGACGGTCAGCGAGACCCCGTCGATGGTGATTGATCCTTTGTCCACGATCAACGGCGCGTGTTCGCGGTTGAGGGCAAAGCGAATTACACGCCAATCGCCGGACTGACGAGTCTCGAGGACCGTGGCAGTCCCGTCGACGTGCCCTTGGACGATGTGCCCGCCCAGTTGTTCTCCTGCGGCCATCGCCGATTCAACGTTCACGATTCGACCGTCGTGCCACTGGTCGGGGTTTGACATCGTGATCGTCTGGCCCATGACGTCAGCGGTGAACGAGTCGTCGGTGTGACCGAGAACCGTGAGGCACACTCCGCTGATGGCAATCGAGTCGCCACGCCCCGCTTTGGCGACGGCTTTGGGCGCCCGAATAGTGACCCGAACCGAATCTCGAGACTTTTCCGTCGCGGTGATGGTGCCGAGTTCGGTAATGATTCCCGTAAACATTAGTGAGCCTCTCGAGCCGTGATGACAATGGTTCCACCCATGACTTCGGTGCTGGAGACATTCAGTCGGCGTGCGTCGGTAAGCGTTCCGATTCCGAGATCACTCGTCGCGGTCTTGTCTCCGCCAAGAAGGATCGGAGCAAGGCACACGACATATTCGTCAACAAGACCTTCGCGAATGAATGAGTTCATCAACCGCGGCCCGCCTTCGAGGAACAGACTGCGAATGCCGATGTTGTAGAGACGCTCGAGAATTTCGACGAGTGGCCCTGACTCTTGCAGGACGCCGCGCGGGTGACTCCACAGTCCGGAACCGGCAGGGAGAGGGGTGTCACCAATCACAACGGCGAGTGGTTGATTGGGGAACAGGTTCCCGTCTGCGGTTCGAGCGGTGAGACTTGGGTTATCAGCAATTGCCGTTCCCGTTCCAATCGCGATGGTGTCGTGTTGTGATCGCAAAAGATGAATATAGGTGCGCGACTCGGCGGACGTAATCCACTGGCTGGTTCCGTCGGTTGCCGCTGTTCGCCCGTCGAGGCTCGAGCCCCATTTGGCTGTCACCCATGGCCGACCGAGGCGGTTTGCGGTCAGCCAGCGTTCGACAAGATGGTACCCCTCGCCCGAAAGAACACCAGCGATCACCTCGATCCCGGCGGCACGGAGCGTGTCCGCCCCACCACTGGATTTCTGTCCAGGGTCGTCGAGTGAATACACAACTCGGGATACGCCCGCCTCGATGAGCGCTTGCGCGCACGGCCCAGTTCTGCCGGTGTGGTTGCACGGTTCTAGCGTCACGACCGCGGTGAGGCCACGAGCGCTCTCGACCTTGGATAAAGCGTCAACCTCGGCGTGGGCTGTACCGGCACCACGGTGCCATCCTTCAGCCACAATCGTGCCCGCGTCATCGACAAGAACACAACCGACTTGCGGGTTCTCTCCGGTGCGGGGACCGCGTTCGGCGAGCTCGCGTGCGCGGCGCATCGCGTCGTCGTAGGTGCTGATGGGCATGTGGACTCCTTCCGAGCAGGGAATCCGGGGAAGCGACAAGTGGTCGCGAGGAACACCAACGTTCGGTGAACCCCATCGTGCATCCTCCCATCCGGACTATAACCGTCGGTCCTGGAATTTCACCAGGTCAACCGTGTGGCCGAGGCCATACGGGTCGCGGACTTTGACCGCCGGCTCAGATTTTCACTGACCCCGGAGCACGTGCTCTTTCTCCATGGTAGCCCCGATACGGCTTTCATGCCATGGCGATGTCCAAGAATTGTCCAAGAATTAGGTGCGCGGCAGGAATCCAACCGCGTCGTAGACGCGAGAAAGGGTGGCCTCAGCTATCTCGTTCGCACGCTCCGCGTTGACCGCGAGGAGACGGTCGAGCTCGGCGGGATCCGCGAGCAACTCGAGGGTGCGACGTCGAATCGGCTCGAACTCGGCAACAACGGCGTCGGCGACCGCGCTCTTGAGGTCACCGTATCCCTTGCCGTTGAATTCGGTTTCCAATGACGGAATCGTTGATCCGCCCAATAGGGAAAGAATTCCGAGGAGGTTCGACACACCCGGCTTTGTCTCTGGATCGAAACGAATATCTCGATCCGCGTCGGTGACCGCGGATTTGATCTTTTTCGCTGTCACACTCGGTTCATCGAGCATCCACACAATTCCCTGGGGCGATTCGCCCGATTTCGACATCTTGGACTCGGGGTTTTGGAGGTCAAAGACCTTCGCGGATTCTTTCAGGATTCGAACCTCGGGGACGATGAGGGTGTCGCCGAATCGCGAATTGAATCGGGTCGCGATGTCGCGCGTCAATTCAACGTGTTGACGCTGGTCCTCGCCGACAGGGACGGTGACGGCGTCATACAAGAGGATGTCGGCAGCTTGCAAAATCGGATAAGTGAACAGTCCGACGCTGGCTGAATCAGAACCCTGCTTGGCGGACTTGTCCTTGAACTGGGTCATTCGTGACGCCTCACCGAATCCGGTGATGGTGTTAAAAACCCAGGCCAGCTGCGCGTGCGCGGGGACCTGGGACTGAACGAACAGCGTCGAGTGTTCGGGGTCAATTCCCGCCGCGATGTACTGCGCGACGGTTCGGCGGGTGTTGTCACGAAGTCGTGCGGGGTCTTGAGGCACGGTGATGGCATGAAGGTCGACAACGCAGAACACGGCGTCGTACGTCAATTGCATTTCCCGCCACTGCAATAGCGCACCGGCGTAGTTACCGAGGTGCAATGAGTCGGCGCTCGGTTGCATTCCCGAAAACAATCGTTGGCCGGTCATGTCAATCCTTAGATGTCGTAATCAATGACAACGGGTGCGTGGTCACTCCAGCGAGTATCCCACGCATCCGCCTTGTCGATGGCGTACGACAACGCTGTTTCAGCAAGAGTTGGCGTCGCCAGGTGATAGTCGATTCGCCACCCAGTGTCGGTGTCGAACGCTTGACCGCGCTGGCTCCACCAGGTGTACGGACCGGGAACTTCGCCCGAGAAACGACGGCCAAGGTCCACCCAGCCAAGCCCGGCACCGGCGTTGTAGGCCGGGTCATCCTCGGCGCCGAGAATGCGATCAAAATATGCGCGTTCGGCGGGCAAAAATCCCGCCTTTTTTGTGTTGCCCTTCCAGTTCTTGATGTCGAGCGTGCGGTGACCGACGTTGAGGTCACCCATGACAAGAGCGAGCGCGCCACTCGCGGCAAGTTCCGCCAAGCGTCCTTCAAATGCGTCGAGGAACATATACTTTTCGACCTGCTTCGGAGTGTCGACGTCGCCCGAGTGGACGTAACACGACACGATGGTCACGGTCTTTCCGTTGATGTGAAAATCCGCCTCGATCCAGCGACCAGCGCTGTCAAAATCTGTTGCACCGAATTCGGTTCGACTTGCGAGCGGTTGTTCGCGAGACAGAATCGCGACGCCGGCGCGGCCCTTCGCGGTTGCCTCGTCGTTAACGACGTGCCAGTTCGAATCCACCAAGGCATCGAGGTCGACCCGTTCCGCGCGGACTTCTTGCACGGCAACAATGTCAGGTTTACGGTCCGCGAGCCAGTCGCCCATTCCCTTGCGATACGCGGCGCGGATGCCGTTGACATTGACCGATGCGATGCGCGTAACCATGCCTCAATCCTATGTTCGCGCATGGCGACCTCGAGAGGCGCTATCGTCCCCTGCCGAATAGCTTTGCGACAAACCCTTTCTTTCGTCCGCTATCCCGAGATTTGGGCACCGTCTCAGGCGGCGATTCGACGCTGACGATTGCGAAAGTGCCGTCGCGAATTTGACCGAGCAGTTTCTCAATCAGGCCTTTGGCTCCATATATCGCGGCGGCGACATCGACGTGAAGATACGGCTTGCCCACGAAACGGTCTCGCCCAGTGACGTCGAGATCAACCGCAAAAATGACCCCGTCGGCCGAATCGATGAGGTTCTGGGTAACAGGGATTGACCCAGCGGGACCCTGCGTCTCGACGATAATCTCGACGCCGAGCGCGATGCCCGCTTGCTCGAGCGCTTCGGCGGCAATGTAGGTGTGTGCAATTCCGGTGAAGCACGACGTGACGCACATGATTTTCACGAGGGAACCTCTTTCGACATGATGTCTGCGATCAAGCCAGGTTCGGTCGCGGCGCGGAGTGAGTTACGGAAGTCCTCACGAGTGACCTGACGAGCAATTGCAGCGAGTATCTGCAGGTGGCTGTTGTCTGTGTCGATTGGCGCGGCAATCAGGAAGATGAGGTGGGCTGGACCGTCAGGCGCGCCGAATGGTATTCCCGTTGCACTGGAGGCAATAGCAACCGACGGGGTCGTGACACTGGCACTTCGTGCGTGCGGAATTCCGATTCCGCCCTGAATTCCGGTCGCTAAGACTTCTTCGCGCCGGAAAACGTCAGCGACGAACGAGTCAACATCGGTGACGCGTCCTTCGGCCTGCAGCCGCGCGGCGAGTTCGCGAATGACCTGATCCTTGGTCGTCGAGACAGAATTAACAACGACGAGGCTGGGGGTGGTGACGGGCAACGTCAGCACAGTTGATCACACAACTTAGCGGCGGACGCCGCTTATGGTGGCTTGCTTGACCTCGGAGATCGCCTTGGTGATCTCGATGCCACGGGGGCATGCCTCGGTGCAGTTGAAGGTGGTGCGGCAACGCCACACGCCTTCCTTGGAGTTCAGAATGTCGAGGCGAACCTGAGCGGCTTCGTCACGCGAGTCAAAAATGAAGCGGTGCGCAGCGACAATAGCAGCTGGGCCGAAGTACTGACCGTCCGTCCAGAAGACGGGGCACGACGTTGTGCAGGCCGCACAGAGGATGCACTTGGTCGTGTCGTCGAAACGGGCGCGCTGTTCGGGGGACTGGATGTTCTCTTTATCTGGCTTGGAAGTTGACTGCAGGAACGGTTGCACCTCGCGATACGCCGCGAAGAAAGGCTCCATGTCAACGATCAGGTCCTTTTCGAGCGGTAAT
>WLFX01000052.1 GCA_009703545.1 Actinomycetota bacterium | reverse complement strand
CCAAATAGTCGGGGCTGGGAACGTAATCCTCCTCGAAGAACCCAATCCAGTTTGCGTCAGGGTGAGACTCAAGCATGGATACTTCGAGAGCAAAATACACTTCGGCGATTCCGATGTTTTTTTCCGCGCGCCGAATCGTTGCGTTCGGGAACGTTGCCCGCGCTAATTCCTCGATTGCGTGCGTGCTATCAGGTTTGCCCTGCAACTCGGCCTTCGAGCCAGAGTATCCATCAATCGAGATGTACAACTTGGATTGGTCGACCGGCAGTGTCTGTGCGCTGAGTGACATTAACACTTGTTGTGAATACTCAAATCGGTTAAACAGCATTAATCCGATCGGGTGTGGGAACGTCTCTGGGTTCTTCATTCGAGTTGCTTTCTATAGTTTGATGAGCGTGAGAATTCCGTCGCCAACGGGCACCATGGTCGCTCGGACGTTTTCGTCGACCGCGTAGTCGCCCAATAGCGTGCGCAGCTCTGTGGTTGCGGCATCGCGTCGCGTCGGCTGGGCCACGAGTCCACCACCAAGAGCGTGCACGACAGCGACAATCCCTCCGACTCGCGCAAGGTGGAGCGCGTGGCGAGTCAATTCGAGTGTGCCCTTGCCCGCGGCGTTGACAACAATGAGGTCATATGTGCCTTCATTCATGCGGGGAAGGATATCGACTGCATCGCCGCTGATTAGTCGAACTCGGCTTGAGGCGATCCCGGCGCTCGCGAAAAGGTCTTTTGCTGATTGTTGGTGATCGACGTCTTTTTCGATCGTCGTCAAATGTGTTTCGGGGCTTGAAAGGAGCAACCATTGGCTGGCGACACCAAGTCCCGTGCCGATCTCGACAATTGATTGAGCATTGGAGTACGACACGAGAGAGGCAAGAAACGAGCCCATCGCGGGTGTGATTGGTTCCACCCCGTGTTCACGGGACGCGTGTCGGGCTTTACGAATGGCAGCGGGTTCAGTGACATAGTTTTCAGTCCATGCCGTGACCTGTTTTGCATCGAGCATGTGCCCTCCTATCCGCTGCCTAAACTCTATGGTCTTTCGACGTTATTCTAGAAATATGTCGTTCGGGCTCACTATCGAGAAGCTATTCCTCATTGGACTCGTTGCACTTCTCGTTGTCGGTCCCGATCGTCTTCCGGGATTTGCCGCGCAACTCGCACGACTCGTCACTCGACTACGCGACATGGCGCGGGGCGCGGAGTCACGATTCAAGGACGAATTCGGCCACGACGTCGACCTAGCCGAGCTCAAGAAACTCGATCCGCGCCAATATGACCCGCGACGAATCATTCGCGATGCGCTGAAGGAAGAGCCTGTTCGGGTGAGGCCTCCGCACGCGCCGAAAACGCAAACCGAGACCAACACGTCGGTAACTCCCTACGACGGCGAATCGACCTAAGGGTTATCGCGCGGCGCCTCGGCAAGCGCGCGTTGTGCTGCCCCGGCGGTTCCCGACGGAACGGTTACTTCGTAGCGAGAGGCAAGAACCTGCTGCACGGATGAAAAGTCGTGCCGACGTCGTCGGATTGCGTACATCGCAAGGGTTATTAGTACTCCCATTCCTGCCCCGATAGCGATGACAGCGGGCGTCACGAATGTCGTTGACGGTTCGCTCAGAAGACTGAGAACAAGACTGAAGAACAAGCCAAACCAGGCGCCGTTCAATGCGCCACGCAGAGCGACGCGGGCATAGGTCAATCGACCCGTCACCCGTTCGACGGTAACCAAGTCTCGCCCGACAATGGCGATGTCCGAGACGTTGTATCCGGCATGCGCGAGACGGTTCACAATGGATTGCGCCTCAACGTAGGTATCGACAGTCGACAACACGTCACCGCGCGGAATTTCGGGGGAAGGGCCACGACGAGAAAACAGAGAAGGAGTTGACACGTCTCTATTCTCTCACCCCGCGAGTACGCTGGACACGTGAGTTCGACACGCGTCTATGTCGCCCGACTCGCGGGATGTGCGGTCTTTGACCCACTCGGCGATCGGGTCGGTCGCGTGCGCGATGTTGTGGTGTCCTACCGAACAAAAGGCGCTCCGGTCGTCGTCGGGCTCACCGTGGAAATCCCCGGTCGTCGTCGCGTGTTCTTGTCGATCAATCGAGTAGTCAGCATCCGCCCCAGCCAGATTTTGACAACGGGAATAATCAACATGCGTCGATTCGAACAACGAGGCGGCGAGGTGCGCGTTTTTTCGGAACTTATCGGGCGGTCGATGGAGTTCCATGACGGTTCCGGGTCAAGCGTCATCGAAGATGTCGCCATTGAGAGTGACGCCAACGGGCAGTGGGACGTGTCGCAACTGTATTTGCGCCGCGCGAAAGCGGCGACTTTGTTCGGTAAAGGGCAAACGGTATTCGCTCGCTGGGAGGACGTCACGCCGTCAGGCGCGACCGGCGAATCGCAAAGTGCAGAGCACCTCATTGCCGCCTATTCGGAACTGCACCCCGTAGACCTTGCCGCGTCGATTCTCGATCTTCCCGATGAACGACGAATCGAGGTTGCCGAGGAGCTCTCGGACGAGCGACTCGCTGACGCCCTCGAAGAAATGCCCGAGACCGAGCAGATTGAAATTCTTGCGGGAATGGATGACGAGCGCGTTGCCGACGTCCTGGACAACATGGAACCGGATGACGCGGCCGACCTTCTCGCCCAGTTTCCGTCGGATCGCTCTGAACAAATTCTTGACCTCATGGATCCCGATGAGGCGGACGACGTCCGATTCCTCTTGTCATACGCGCCCGACACCGCAGGCGGTCTCATGTCAACGGAACCACTCATAGCGTCCGCCGAAACGACGGTCGCGGAGGGTCTTGCGATGATTCGTCGAAACGAGATCACGCCAGCCATGGCTGCGTCTATTTGTGTCACGCTTCCTCCCTTTGAATCACCGACCGGCCGGTTTCTCGGTATCGTTCACTTCCAGAGGATGTTGCGGCATCCTCCGCAAACCCAGCTCGGAACTATTATGGATTCGGGTGCGGAACCGCTCCTCGATGTTGCGCCTTTGGGTGAAATCGCTCGGACCTTCGCCAGCTACAACCTGGTGTCCCTCCCTGTGGTGGACGACCAACAACGACTCGTCGGAGTGGTCACGGTCGATGACGTTCTCGACCATATGTTGCCCGAGGATTGGCGTAACCCCTATTACGAGAACGAACGGACGAACGGAGCGTGAGCCATGGACAAGCAGAACCACAAGGCGACGACCCCTCGCATTCGTCGCCGTTCCGTCACGGTTGACGAACAACTCAACGAGCCAAAGGGTCTTCGCCCAGCGCTGACTCGTCGATCAAGCGATAGATTCGGTCGATTCACCGAGTCGGTCGCCCGCGCCATGGGTACGCCCTGGTTCCTCATTGGGCTGTCATTTTTCGTTGTCCTCTGGATGACATACAACACGTTGGTACCAGTGGGACTGCGGTTTGACTCGGCCGATATTGGCTTCACCGCGCTGACACTCATTCTGTCGTTGCAAGCGTCCTATGCGGCTCCACTGATCTTGCTTGCGCAAAACCGACAGGATGACCGTGATCGCGTAGGAATGGAACAAGACCGCCAACGCGCTGAACGAAACCTCGCGGACACCGAGTATTTGGCCCGTGAGGTCGTCGCCCTGCGCCTCGCCATCAAGGACGTGGCGACGAAAGACTTCATTCGTTCGGAGTTGCGTGCGCTTCTCGAGGAACTCGACAACACTGCCCCCAATGACAAGTCCTGAGGAACTTCGAGCCGCCGTCGGTGCAGTCGTCGACCCCGAATTACGGCGCTCACTCGGTGAACTGGGAATGATCGAATCCGTTGATATCGACGGCGCGTTGGCCCGGATCACTGTGCTGTTGACCATCGAGGCTTGTCCAAAACGTTCCGTTATCGACGGCGATGTCCGCGCCGCGGCGCTCGCGATGGACGGCATCGAAACGGTTGACTTAACGCTGGGTGTCATGAGCCCGGAGGCCCGCAAGGCACTGTCGTCGCGTCTCCATAGCGGGAGAACCGCGGAGGACCGGTTCGGGCCAAAATCCCTGGTTCGCGTGATTGCGGTCTCGAGCGGAAAGGGCGGGGTAGGGAAGTCCACCGTTGCCGCGAACCTTGCCGTGGCACTCGCGGCACGTGGGCAGAAGGTTGGTTTGCTCGACGCCGACGTCCACGGATTCTCTATCCCTGGGCTGCTCGGTATTCCCGACGAAAAACCAACCAAAGTCGAGGACATGATTTTGCCCCCACGCGCATTTGATGTGGGCGTGATTTCGATCGGCATGTTCGTCGATCCCCACACTCCGGTGTCGTGGCGTGGCCCAATGATGCACCGCACCATCAACCAGTTCCTCTCAGACGTCTATTTTGGCGATCTTGATGTGCTCGTGTGCGACCTTCCACCGGGAACAGGCGACGTCGCAATTTCGCTCGGGCAATTGGTTCCGACCGCAGACGTGATCGTGGTGACGACACCTCAAGCGAGTGCGAGCGACATCGCCGAACGTTCGGGGCTCGTTGCGCGCCAACTCGGGCAGCGGGTCATCGGCGTGGTCGAGAACATGTCGGACTGGACAGATGTCGACGGTGTCGCTCACACGATGTTCGGAACAGGTGGTGGTGCCGAGGTCGCTGAGCGTCTTGACGTTCCACTATTCGGCAGTATTCCGTTGACGCCATCGTTGATTGCGGCGGGAAACAGCGGAACACCATTTTCGAACGGTGACCGAAACGACGTCGCGGTGGTTGCCTTCAATAAAATCGTCGATGCCGTTATCGAGTCCGCGCCACGACGCGGCGCTGCGCCAATTCCGCTCTCGGTTTAGGCGAGGCGACCGACCCAGGCTTCCACGTCGTCGGCGGTCCGTGGAATACCGATGGACAAGTTCTCTGAGCCGGCTGCCGTGACGAGAATGTTGTCTTCGATGCGCACGCCGATTCCTCGAAAATGTTCGGGAACGGTGAGGTCATCGACCTGGAAATACAGTCCTGGTTCAATCGTGAACACCATGCCCTCGCGCACGATCCCGTCTTTGTAAAACTCTTTTCTTGCTTGCGGGCAGTCGTGCACGTCGAGCCCGAGGTGGTGCGACGTTCCGTGAACCATGTAACGACGATGATGTTGCCCTGTTTCAGACAATGATTCGTCAAGAGATACGGGCAAGAAACCCCAATCCGACACATGACGAGCGATAACTGCCATGGCGGCGGCGTGCACGTCCCGAAACACGATTCCTGGTTTTACGATAGCGAACGCGGCGTCAGCGGCCTCGAGGACCGCCTCATAGACGAGTCGTTGGGTCTCGGTGAATCGGCCGTTCACGGGGAACGTTCGGGTGATGTCCGCGGTGTACAGGCTCTCGACCTCGACGCCAGCGTCCATGAGCACAAGGTCACCATCGCGCACCGGTCCATCGTTACGTTCCCAGTGCAAGAAACAGGTGTGAGCGCCAGCGGCGGCGATTGTTTCGTAACCCACGTGGTTTCCCTCTGCGCGGGCGCGCCGATTGAACGTGCCCTCAATCAATCGTTCGCCACGTGTGTGTGCGGTTGCTTCTGGCAACGTTTCGAGCACATCATCAAACCCCAAAGCCGTTGCTTCGATCGCGCGCCGTATTTCGGAAATCTCGAACGCGTCTTTGATGAGTCGTTGCTCGCTCTGGAACACCGCGAGTTCGTGGTCTCTCGCTTCAGAGTCCCCTCGAGCGAGATCGACCGCGTCCGTGATCGCGGAATCGGCCTCTCGAATTATCGCCCAGTTGAAATCGGCGTGTGCGAGAACGTCGGGAAGGTCGGCGAGGGATTTCGTGACTATTCCCAATTCAACTGCAACGTCGTCGGGGGTCGGGCGAGGGCCCACCCAGAATTCACCGATGTCTGCGTCGGCATAGAATTCCTCCGTGCCACGCCCTGCGGGGAAACGGTAAAACATCGTCGCGTCGTGGTCGTTTCCGTTCGGCGTGAGGACAAGAACTGAGTCTGGGACGGTATCGTCACCCCACCCGGTGTAATAGGTGAACGCCGAATGAGGGCGATACGGGTGATGAGTGTCGTACGACCGCACCAAAATTGGACCGGCCGGAATGACGAGTGTGTGGCCAGCGAAATCGGCGGACAGGGCGCGGCGGCGTTCGGCACAAAAAGGAGCCTGAGCGCGCTGAATCGCAACTGCTCGCGGTAGGTCTCCCCAATCACCCGAGATGTAGCCGTGGAACGCTGAATTGTGGGGCGTTGTCGATCTGTTTTCGTTTCGCGAGATGGCGTCGTCACTCATGACTCAAGTCTGCCACTTCTCGAAACTATGCTGAAGTTATGACGTCTCGCCGAATTGACCTGCATCTGCACTCGACCTGTTCGGACGGTGTCGAATCGCCGACGCGCGTGATGGAGGTTGCAAAGGAACAAGGACTCGACGTGGTCTCGTTGACCGACCACGATACGACTGCCGGCTGGGATGAAGCACGATCAGCGTGCGCACGCCTTGGAATGACCTTCGTGCCCGGCATCGAGTTGTCTGCCTCGCTGGACGGGGATTCGGTTCACCTACTGGGCTATCTCGTCGATCCTGATTTCCCCGACCTCGTCGATGAAGCGACCAAGACAAAGGACGATCGTGTGTGGAGGTTCGAATCGATGGTCGAAAAAATTAATGCGGATATCGCTGGTTTGACGCGTGATTTCGTCTACACCTTTCACACGGAAGGCGGAACGCTTGGGCGACCGACAATCGCCCGCGCGTTGGTCGAGTTGGGAGTCGTTGGAACGGTCAGTGAGGCATTCGATGAGATTTTGGCGCCTGAGAACGAGCGCTATTTTGTCGGACACTACGCGCCGACAATCGAACGGGCGATTGAGGTTGTTGTTGGGGCGGGCGGTGTGCCTGTTTTTGCACATCCGTGGACTGCGGATCGTGCATCGCTCGCGAGCCCCGAT
>WLFX01000051.1 GCA_009703545.1 Actinomycetota bacterium | reverse complement strand
GATCTGCCTGCGAACTCAATTTGCGGTGTCGACGGTATCGTCGCGGGCGTTACGGATGCGCTCGGTGCGGAGGGTTGTGATGTTCCTATTGAATTTCGCGCCACAACCTGAACTGTTTGCGGAACCCCATTCGGTAATCCGGAAATGGTGCAGGTTTGTGTGATCGACTCGCATATCTTCCCACTTGGTGATGCCGTCGCACGGTAACCCGTTATTGGCACGCCACCGTCGCCACGAGGTGTCCACGTCACTGTTACGTCGGTATTACCTCGTGTCACCCGCGGGGTTGTTGGCGCATCTGGAACGGTCCGTGGCATACCGGTCGCCAGTGTTGCTGGGCTGATTCCGGCAGCAGATCGTGCAACGACCGAGATCGAGTAGGTGGTTCCATTGTTCAAGCCCTGAATTGTGCATGAGGTCCCGTTTGTGGAACATGAGGCGGAGGAGGACCCGGCGCTAGCGGACGCGGTATATTCGAGAACTGGTTCGACCGACCCACCGGAATTCCACGTGACGACCAGTGATGAGTCCGCCGCCTGAATTCCCGTGATGACAGGAGCATTCGGTTCGGGCGCAACGGTCAAGGTCTCGACGCCCCGGGTTCCCGCGAAACCGGCGGCGAGCATTCCCCCGGATAACAACAGTGACGTTGCCGACGATCCGGCACTTAGCTGCGTCGTTCCCAACCGGCGCAAATCGGTCAGTCGAAACGACGCAATCCGCGGTCCCGATGTGCTGTCGGTCGTCGCGTACAACGTTCCGGTTGAGTTATCGACCACAAGATTGCGCGCCCCAATTTCCCCTGTGTTCAAGATCGCCGATGCAATCACTGTTTGCGTCGGGATATCTATCGCTGTGATTCGACCGGGGGTTACGTCTGTGCCCAGGTAGGCGGTGGTCCCCACCACAATCGGGTCCATTAGCGTCGGCGTCCCCGCGGGAAGCGACACCACCGAACCAATTACCAGCCTGTTTCGCGTGACAGAGACCAGTTTGATCGGATTCGTGTTGACCGCTGCAAGTAACTCGGTGCCGTTGGGGATGAACGCGGTGATTTCTTTGAGACCCGTTGCCAAGGTGGAACTGTATTCCAAATTCCCGTTGGTGATTCCGAACTTCATGACCTTTGCAGGGTTTTGGTTGGTGCCGACGATGTACGAGTCCGCGGCCGAGTTGAACGCCAACGCGCGAATAAGCGTTTCGTCGGTTGCCATTGTTCGGGTCGAGATTCGAGTCCCGGTCGCCAAATCGAAAGCGGTGAGTCGGTTTCCCAAACCTGTCCGGCGGGCACTAAAAACAGCAACGTTGGCTAGTGGTGAATAGAGACCCGCTATCGAACCTTCGTCTCCGGCGGTGATTGCCCTCGACGTGAATACGCCGGTAGTTTGATTTCGCGAAATCAGCGTTCCCATGGACGCACTCGTCGTGCCGTAGGCCCATTCCGTTCCCGTGGCGTCGACCACCCATGGAGAGTTGATGATAATTCCTGCAGGCGCACTCGTGGTTGAGAGACTGCCGGGAGACGCGATTGTTGCACGTGCGGGCTGTGTTGGCCATAACGCCATGCTCAGCGATGTGGCGGTGATCAAGAGGATTTCGCCGATGGCAATGAGGAAACGACGGGTGGGTGAATGTGTCATGAAAGATAACTCACCACTCCACACGAACTCGTGTCGCGAATTATCCACAGCGGACGGTATTTTTGAGAAAGAGGGGGGTGATGTGTATGTCCGATTTGATTGACACGACCGAGATGTATCTCAAGGTCGTCTTCGAACTCGAAGAGCAGCGCCAGCCCGCCCTTCGCGCTCGCCTCGCGGAACGCCTTGAGCAAGCGATGCCCTCTGTGTCACAAACTGTGTCGCGGCTCGAGAGAGATGGCTTGTTGCACCTTGACGACAATCGCATCGTCGAACTCACCCCAGAGGGGCGCCGCATTGCAGTCGCGGTTATGAGGAAACACCGAATCACGGAACGATTCTTGTTCGATGTCCTCGGTCTTGATTGGGCGGACTGTCACGAAGAAGCGTGTCGCTGGGAACACGTCCTCGGTGATGCCGCCGAACAGAAACTCGCCGCCTTGCTCACCAACCTCGACAGCGACCCGTACGGCAACCCGATCCCGGGGCTCGAATTGATTGGGCGGACGTCCAATCCGTTCGTCCACGGAGACCCGGCCACGGAATGCGCCGACGGAACTCCGATGACGGTGACCGCGATAGGCGAGGGTATTCAAGCAGATGAGGGGTTACTCCAGGCGTGCGCCGCTACTGGAATCATTCCTGGGAGTGGAGTCATGGTCACGGTCGAGAGTGGCCAATACTCTGTTACCGGCGCGCAGGGAAGTGTTGCTCTAGACGCGCACCTCGCTGCCCAGCTTTTCGTTGTTGCCTAATTGATGACGAAGAGGAAATAGGGAACCGTCGCGAGTAGCGACAACAGGGTGACCGGAATCCCTACCTTGGCGTAATCCCACATTGAAAGTTTGATTCCTTCGCGATGGGCGATGGCAACTCCGACGATGTTGGCACTTGCTCCGACAACAGTAAGGCTTCCGCCAAAGTCAGCACCTGTTGCCAACGCCCACCAGAGCACCGACGGTTCCGGCAATCCGAGGGCGTCGTTTAAGTTGAAAATAACGGGAATCATGCTCGTGACGTAAGGGATATTGTCGACGATTCCCGACACGATTCCCGAAAATGCGAGCAGCGAAATTGAAATGACGTTGATGTCGCTACCGATAATCGAGATCAGCCAGCGGGACACGGCCTCGAGTGCCCCGACCGAAACGAGAGCACCGACGATGATAAAAAGTCCCGCGAAGAAACCGAGAGTTTTCCATTCGACGGTGGCCGCAGCTTGTGTCAACGACGCGCGAGACATCAGGGTTGCGAGTACACCGCTGGAAAGCGCGATGTATTCGGGCGACAACCCAAAGAACGTCCCGACGATATAGGTCCCGATGATGAGGGCGAGCAATACGAGGCTCACTACCAGAAGTGGCACATTGGTCAGCGTGGCGGTGGTCGTGATTTTGCGTGAAGCATCGTCGGTGGTTGGCGCTAGCGATTTCCGAAACGCGATGACGAAGTACAGAGCGGTCACCACGAGTCCGATAAGCGCAATCGGCCCCATAACGACGAGCATCTGCATAAAATCGATCCCCACGCGACTTCCAATAATCAGGTTCGGTGGGTCCCCGATAAGCGTGGCCGTGCCTCCCACGTTGCTCCCGATGATGGTCGCCAGAAGAAATGGCACGGGCGATCGGCCCAGTTCACGAGCGAGGTGAATTGCCACGGGGGCGACGAGCATCACGATAGTCAAGTTGGGCAAAACCGTGCTCGTGAGTGCTGAAATTCCCAGGATGAGGAGCAACGTGTTTCGTGCGTTTCCGCGCGCCAGAATCGCGGCCTTGACCGCAAGAAATTGAAAGACTCCGGTCGTCTTGATTGCCCCCACCATCAGCATCATGCCGATAAGGAGAAAGATGACACTCCAGTCGATTCCCATCTCGTGGTTGGTAAACGCCGTGACGGGGTCTAGTGCGCCGATTGCAAGGACGGCAATAGCGCCGACCCCGGCGACGAGATAGTGAGGAACCTTTTCCGTCAAGATCAAGATGAACGCAACGATGAAGATTAGTGACGTAACGGTCAACAGCATGGCTGGAATCCTAACGAGGCGGGGTCAAGTTCCTAATTTACCGTGTGCTGGCATTAGCAGTCGGCGCCGCGGTGATCCGCGACGCCGACTGGTCTGTGGGTGGCGTTAGAAGTTTCCAATCATAGGAAAATCATAGGGAAATATGTGGCGCAGGTAAACAGAAGTCCCCGAACCGAGTTGAGGTTTACCGTTCGACGGTAAGTGTTGGCCACGCGGAATGACGTAATGGGGCAGTCAAATCCCGAAGGCTTGACTTCTGGTTGCCCGATTCGTCGAAGTTAGACGGGTCAAGCCAGGTTTCGTGCGCCAGTTTGATTGCCGGCCAATCACCGTCAGTGAATCCAAACCACGCGGTATCCCGATTGTGTCCCTTGACGATGACCGCGTTTCGGAAAACCCCTTCGAAACTAAAGCCGAGTCGTTCCGCGGCTGCGATGGACGGCGCATTGAGCGCGTTGCATTTCCATTCGTAGCGTCGGTATCCGAGCTCGAACGCATGCGTCGCCATGAGGTACATCGCTTCGGTTGCGGCGGCACTTCGCCGGAGTAGTTCCGAGAATGTCAGCCAGCCAACCTCGATGGTGCGGTTATGCGTATCGATGCGCAAATACGACGCGATACCAACGGATTTATTTGTCGCGAGGTCGACGATGGAGTAGAACAGGGGATCAGTCGAGTTATCGATACTCGACACCCATTTGATGAAATCACTCTCGCTTTCGAACGGGCCGTGCGGCATATACGTCCACATGGTTCCTGCGGGATTTGCCTGCAACGCATGAAACAAATCGGACGCGTGTTGCTCGGCACTGAGGCGTTCGAGTCGAACCCGCGAGCCCGTCAATGCCGCGCCACTCGGGCGTTCTGCTGGTTCGAGAGAGGAAACGGGGAGGCCAACGGCGTGACCGTTCGAGTCGGAGATTGATTCGATGCGCATGCGCTTATCGTACGTGCCTAAAGGGGACGAGCCCGGTCTTTCGACCGAGCCCGTCCAATTGTGCCAATAACGACTAGGACAGGATGTCCTTGACGAGCGAGGCGTTTTCCTTCTTGTTGATGACCGCAGCGATGTATCCGATCACTGCAGCAATGAAGGGGCTGAGCATGAGGAACCAGCCGAGCGAGCTGAGCGACCACGCGCTCTCAGGGAGTGACGGGTCAACGCCGTCCCCAGCGGTGCCCGCGAGCAGGTTGAAGCGGCTCATCACGAGGTACACGCCACCGGCCAGAAGAACTGCCGAGACGAGTGGGGCGATGGTGCTCTTGCACACGCTGACTCCACCTTCCTTGCGGAAGAAGCGGAAGATTGCGAGTGATACCAGCACCTCGACGACCATGACGGCAACCGCGGTGATCGACGACATCCAGAAGAACAGGTTGAGGACGGGGTCGAGACCGGCGATGTAGAAGGTTGCCATGACGACAATCGCGAGGATCGAGGTCGCGTAGACACCCGTGCGAGGTGCACCGCGACCGTTGACCGACGCGAACGACTTCGGCAGGACACCACCGCGACCCATCGCGAAGAAGTAGCGCGAGGTTGCGTTCTGGAACGCGAGGAGTCCGGCGAAGAGGCTCGAGATGACGAGAATCTCCATGATGCTGACAATCCACGGCCCTACATAGGTGTTGGCGAGGTCGAACAACATTCCCGCGGGGTTTGCCAACGGGGCTCCGTCGACCGCAGTGACGTTGAGGATTGCGGCAACAAGAGCGGGCATTTCTCCGCCAGCACCGTCATCGACCATTCCGTTTCCATAACCGGTGACCATCGCGAGTGAAACAATCGCGAACAGTGCGGTGATGATTCCGATGGCCCAATAGGTCGCGGTAGGAACGGTCTTCTTGGGGTTTGACGATTCTTCACCGTAGATCGCGGTGGCTTCGAACCCGATGAACGAGGCGAAGGCGAACGCGATGGCGATACCGGCTGCACCGGTGATGCCGCCGGCAAGGATTGCGTTCGGGTCGAACGATGCGGCGAGGTTGACGCCGCCGTCAGGCCCACCGTTGATGAGGATTGCACCCGCAACGATGAGCAGTGAGGTCAGTTCGAGGACCAGGAATACGCCCAGTACCTTGGCGCCGAGATCGACCGACATGAGCGACAGCGCGGTGACGATAACCCACGCGATACCAGCCCAGACGATCCAGGGAAGGTCGATGCCGTAACCGGCCATTGTTCCCTGGACGAGGCCGCCGAAGAAGCCATAGATTGCGAGCTGAATCGTGGCGTAGGCGAGGATCGACGTGAATGCCGATGCGACTCCCATGTTGGTGCCGAGTCCGCGGCCAACGTAGGCGAAGAACGCTCCGGTGTTGGTGACGCGGCTGCTCATGGCCGAATATCCGACCGAGAACAACAGCAGGGTAAGGCCAACCGCGAGATACGTGCCGGGGACGGCCGAACCGTTACCGACAAGCATTGCGACGGGGACCGCGCCGGTCATACCGACCAGCGGTGCGGATGCGGCGACTACGAAGAAGACAATCCCGAGTACACCGAGACGTCCTTTCTTGAGTTCGCCACTGGAAGTGGTTGATGCCATGACAGAGTCTCCTCATTGAGTTAGTGACATAAAAATCGTTCTGATACAAACGACTTTTACTACTGTGCCGAATTTTTTCCCAGACCGCAAGGGGGACTCACCTTTTGGTTCAATTGAGCGCCCGTCGTTACAGACGTTTCAGTGAAAGGATTGTTCGCTTCCGAATGATTCGGTACAGTGGCTTCCATGACTGATTTGAATGGATTCCTGCCCCCTCTGACCCCGACCGGGAAGAGTGCACTTGTCCCGGAGATGCCGTGGTTTTACTCGGGAACGCTGCTTACGGTCGAATACCTGACGGACCCCCAGAACGTTCGCGCAATCCTTCCCCCTGACCTTGAACTCGCTGACGAAAACCCCGGCGCTGTGGCGATGATTTGGGCCGACTGGCAGTCGTGCAGTACCGGTGGGGCCGAACTTCTCGACCCCGTGCGCTCGCAATACCTTGAAGCATTTGTGGTCGTTCGATGCAAGTACGAAGGCGTCACCTACAGTCGCTGTGTCGCCATCTGGGTGACGAAAGACTTTGCGATCGGTCGCGGCTGGTTCCAGGGTTACCCCAAGAAGCTGGGCAACATCGCTGTCACGCGCGTGTTCAACTATGGCAAGGCCACTCCGAAACTCGAAGCTGGCGCAAAGCTCGGTGCGAGCGTCGCCGCCTACGACCACCGCCTCGCGTCCGCTGTTGTCACACTACGCGCGAAGAGCGAAACGAACGGTTTCGTCAACGGCCACAAGATGCTGCACAGCCG
>WLFX01000050.1 GCA_009703545.1 Actinomycetota bacterium | reverse complement strand
GTCTACCCCATAGGAGGTTGCGTTGTAGAGGCGGCCCGAGAAGTTCAGCTTCATGCCGTGTGTCAGGTGTCCGCCGTGCGCGAGTTCAAGACCGAGAATCGTGTCACCCTTGGTCGCGATGGCATGGAGAACCGCGGCGTTTGCGGTGGCACCGGAGTGCGGCTGAACGTTGGCGTAGGCAGCACCAAACAACGACTTGGCACGCTCAATCGCGAGTGACTCGGCGATGTCGACGAACTCGCAACCACCGTAATAACGCTTCCCCGGGTAACCCTCGGCGTACTTGTTTGTCAGAACGGATCCCTGCGATTGAAGTACCGCGCGGGACACAAAGTTCTCGGACGCAATCATCTCGAGATAATCCTGCTGGCGACCGAGTTCGAGCTTCAAAACCTCGGCAATCTCGGGGTCAACCTCGGACAGGGGGGCGTTGAATGTGTGAATGTCGTTCACGGGGCTCCTCGCGAAGTGGTCGGTTCTGACACCATTCTAGTTTGCCCAGAGTGCTCGTTCCCTGCGCCTCGCGATGAGCGCAATCGTCGCACCACCGACAAGAACACTCGCACCCAAGTAGGGAAGAGCCGTGATTCCGAGGGGGACGAGCAGCACTCCACCGATGAATGATCCGCTACCGATTCCGAGATTCCACGCCGTGGTGCGCATTGCTCCGGCGAAGTCGCGAAGGCGCGGACTAGAGAGTTCCATGATGTATTGCCCAAACAGCGGCTCGGTCACCGCAAAACCGAGGCTCCACAGCGCGCAGGCCACGATTGCGGCGACGGGCGACCCCGCGACAAGGTTGAGAAGTATCATCATCGACGCCATGTACAGGATTGAAATAGAGATGTTGCGGGAAAGGTTTTCGGGGCGGCGACCAAGGCGTTCGGCGACGACGATTCCGATTGTTCCACCAACGCCATAGGCCGCTAGGGGCACGGCAACGGTCAACGGCGTGAAGTGCGCAACCTCAATGAGGAACGGGGCGATATAGGGGTAAAACATGTTGCCGCCGCCAACGACAAGGAAGACACCCGAAACGCCGAGCAAGACCATTCGGAAGGAGCGGTCACGGATGACCGAATGCACTTCGCCAGGATTCTCGGTGTGGGGATTGGGGACGGGAATCAGCAAGAAGTACAGACCGACGCTCGCGCCGATTGTCAGAGCCGTCATGATGAGAAATCCGGCACGCCAGTCCGAGAGTGCCGCAAGTGCAGACCCGAGAGGCAAACCAGCGATGAAGGCGAGATTCGCCCCGGCCGAAATGAACAGGAATCCTCGAGAACGCCACTGAGCGGGCAGCATCGTTGTCACGTAGCCCGTCGCAATCATCCAGAACATTCCGTTGCCAAGACCTCCGATAATTCGGGAGGCGAACAACACGTCGTAGGTGGGGGCCAAAGAGGCCATGACATTCGACACGGTGAACAACCCCACCGACACAATCAGCAAGGACTTACGGCTGAAGCGACGAGTCGTCAACGACATGGGGATAGCAGTGAGAACGACGGTCGCCGCCCACACCGATACGAGAAATCCGATTTGCGACGTGCTGACGTTGAGATCCGCCGACATCGACGGCAACATGCCCGTCGGCAAAAACTCGGATGTCACCGTAGCGAAAACTGTGAAACCAATAGCCGTCATCGCCGCCCATGGGAAGCGGTCAGTTGATGCGGACGTGGTGCTCATACACTTGACAGCCTAGGACTTATCGGCCAGCTGCAATCCCCGTCAATTGCGCCCGTCCTGCGTGAACGGCGCGCAACGCTCCCAGGATTGAAATCAGGTCGACGACCTCTTGGAGTGCGGCACCAACGATTGCCGGTAATTGGCCTAGTGCAGCCCACACCATCAGCGCGAGTGAGAACGCAATCCCCATCCAGATCGACTGTAAGGCGATCGTGACGGTCCGCTGCCCGATGGAAATAGCACGGGCGACGCGTGAAATGTCGTCAAGCAAAATGACAATATCGGCGCTCTCGGCCGCCGAGGTGGAACCTTTTGCTCCCATCGCGATTCCAACATCGGACACCGCGAGGACGGGGGCGTCATTGACACCGTCTCCAACCATCACCACGGGTCGGGGCGTCGCCTCGCGAATCGCATCGACCTTGTCTTCGGGCAAGCACTCGGCGTGAACGTCGTCAATTCCCAGTTCACGACCGACGTGTTCCGCAACCGGTCGAATGTCGCCCGTCAGCATCATGACGTGGCGAACCCCGAGTTTTCGGAGCGCGGTGAGGGTCGCCGCTGCGTCTGGACGAATCTCGTCGCGCACCGTGATCGAACCCGCAAACTTGCCGTCAATTGCTATGAAGATGGCGGCTTCACCGGGTTCGAGTTCGAGCGGCGGCACATTTGACGCTATTTCAGCAACGTACTTGGGCTTACCCACGAATACTGTCGTGCCACCAATCTTCGCCTGAACGCCATGGGTGGCGACGTCGTGAGCGTCTACAACATCACGCAACGGTAATCCGCGGTCGGCGACCGCTGCCCGCAGTGCGCCTGCGAGCACGTGGGCAGAATACTGTTCGGCCGACCCGACCAGGACGAGCAAATCATCGGCCGCCATGTTGACGGGGTTCACGGCCACGACGCGAGGAGTTCCGTGCGTCAGCGTGCCGGTTTTGTCGAGTGCGACCGTCTTAGCCCGAGCGAGTCGCTCCAATGTCCCTGCATGTTTGATGACGATGCCCGAATGTGCCGCGCTCGACATTCCCGCCATGAATGCGACCGGTGCACCAATGAGAAGCGGGCATGGTGTGGCAACAACGAGAACCTCTGCAAATCGACCGGCGTCGCCACTAGCCCACCACGCCACGCCCGCAATGGCGTAGGCGACGAGAGTGAACGGCACGGCGTAGCGATCGGCGAGGCGAACAAGGGGTGCTTTCGATTTCTTGGCCTCGCTGACCAGTGCAACTATTCGTTGATATTGGCTGTCCGCCGCTATCGACGTGGCAACAATATCGACTGCACCGGATCCGTTGATCGAACCGGACATGACGGCATCGCCATCGACTTTTTCCACCGGGAGGCTTTCCCCCGTCAGTGTCGATTCATCGAACGTTCCCGCCGCGGTTGCCAGAGACGCATCGACCGGCACAATTTCGCTCGGTCGAACAAGCAGGCGATCGCCAATGACGACTCGTGAAGCGGCGACGTCTTCCGTCGTTCCGTCCGCGCGGTAACGATGTGCGACGTGCGGAACGTGTTCGAGCAACGAACTGAGTTCGCGCTCCGCGCGACCCTCTGCGTAATCCTCCAGCGCCTCACCGCCCGTCAACATGAGGACAATGACCAAACTCGCCCAAAATTCCCCGACAATAATGGTCGCGAGTATCGCGGTCACCGCAAGAACGTCAAGACCGACTTGGCCCGCCACGAGCGATTTGACCATGCGCCAACCCTGCTTCACGGCAACGAGAAGCGCATAACCGCTGACAGTGATCTGCTCGAACAAATCGAGGTTGGCCGAGTTAAATCCCCATCCGGCGAGAGCGACGAGGAGTGTTAACCCGATAAGTGGGTACCGCTTCACGAGCGCTACGAATTTCATGGGACCGAGCGCGAGCGGTTACTACGCGAGTCGTTTCTGGAGGTTGGAGTCCAACGTCGCAAGGAAGTCTTCAGTGGTTTCCCATGCCTGATCTGGTCCGACGAGCGACGCAAGGTCTTTCGTCATGTGTCCAGCTTCTACCGATGCGATGACTACTTCTTCCAGCGTGACCGCGAAGTCAATGAGTGCCTGGTTGCCGTCCAACTTTCCGCGGTGCTGAAGCCCGCGTGTCCACGCATAAATCGAGGCGATCGGGTTCGTCGACGTGGGCTTGCCCTGTTGGTGATCGCGATAGTGTCGCGTCACCGTCCCATGGGCGGCTTCTGCTTCGACGACTTTTCCGTCTGGGGTGGTCAAAACAGAGGTCATGAGACCGAGCGAACCGAAGCCCTGTGCGACCGTGTCTGATTGGACATCCCCGTCGTAATTCTTGGTCGCCCAAACGTATCCGCCCTCCCACTTCATCGCGCTCGCGACCATGTCGTCGATGAGGCGGTGTTCGTATGTGATGCCGGCGGCGGCAAACTTCTCGGCGAATTCCGCGTCAAAGATTTCCTGGAATATGTCCTTGAAACGACCGTCGTAGGCCTTGAGGATGGTGTTCTTGGTCGACAGATAAACGGGGTAGTTGCGCGTCAAACCGTAATTGAGCGAGGCGCGCGCAAAATCACGAATCGAGTCATCGAGGTTGTACATCGCCATGGCGACACCGGCGCTAGGAGCCTGAAAGACCTCGAACGATTGGGGTTCGGTGCCATCGGCTGGAGTGAACGAAATCGAGAGCGTTCCCGGGCGGTCGAAGGTGAAATCTGTCGCGCGGTACTGGTCACCGAACGCGTGGCGGCCAACGATGATGGGTTTGTTCCAGCCAGGGACAAGTCGAGGGATATTCGAGATGATGATTGGCTCGCGGAAAATAACACCTCCCAGAATGTTGCGAATCGTGCCGTTCGGGCTCTTCCACATCTTCTTGAGCTTGAATTCCTCGACGCGTGCTTCATCCGGTGTGATGGTCGCGCACTTCACGCCAACGCCATGCTTTTTGATTGCGTTCGCCGCATCGATGGTGATCTGGTCGTCTGTTTCGTCGCGCTTCTGAATCGAAAGGTCGTAGTACTCGAGTGTCAGGTCAAGGTATGGGTGAATCAGCCGATCCTTAATGAACTGCCAGATGATTCGTGTCATTTCGTCGCCATCGAGCTCTACGACCACGCCATCGACCTTGATTTTTTCCACGGATGAACCTTTCGTTGCACGGTTGCCCCCAGTCTATTCCACCGCTGGCGGTGAGAAATTTGGTTGGGCCATAGACAGGTTGGTATCATTTTGATACCATTAGAGTATGGCAATGACACTCCGGCTAGAACCCGAACTCGACAACGACCTTGGCGATGTCGCCGAACTTCTTGGTCTCTCCAAGCAACAAGTTGTGGCACAAGCGGTCGCGATCTTCCTTGAAGCGCAAAAGAACCGTCTCGAGATGCGCCGCACTGTAGAAATGATCCTCCAACGTGACGCCGAGCTGATGAAAAGGCTAGAAGACTCGTGACTCGATATGTGAGTCTCGAGGGGTTCGTCGTTGAGCTCGAAACAATCGGGTTTCACGTGCGTGACCTTGGTTTGGTGCACTCAGCGCTTGAACGCCCCGCGACGACCCTGATGGGTGCTGACGCATACTCGACTATCGACGCCAAGGCCGCCGCACAAACGGAATCACTTGCTCGAAATCACCCCTTTATGGATGGGAACAAGCGCTCGGCGTGGATTGCGCTCAATCACTTTTTGAGAATCAACGGTTACCTGCTGTTCGCGACGCAAGACGATGCCTTCACATACATTCAAAGTGTTGCGACTGGTCAATTTACCCTGGAGGAATCCGCCGCGTGGATCGAAGCCCACCGCCGCGAAATCTGACCCGTTTCCCTGTCGGTGCCTCGGGATACTCTCGAAATAGATAAGAGATCACGAGAGAAAAGAGGAGAAATGGAAAAGACATACAGCGCCCGGGACGGGCGTTACCAACACATCGAGGTTCGCCGCGAAAAGGGGGACATTAAATTCGTCGGCGACCGTTCCGGATCCGATTGTTACCACACGCTGAAGGCCGAAAACTTCGCGGCGTTTATCGTGAGCATCAATCAGCCGGCCGGCACCGAAATCATGACCGCAATAGAGACAGTCCTGGAGTCAGACCCCGCGAAACTGTGGGGCGCAATTCACTCTGACGTGACACAAACAGATTTCTCGTGGCAGTCGATGAGCGAAATCGAAGACATGATGGACTTCTTCGACTCGGTGCGCGGGGAATAGTTACGCCGCGTATTTGTTGCCATTCGCTGCCGACTTTGACGGAAGCAGGCTGACCACCAGGTTGAAGACAAACATCGCGAATCCGGCAACGAGCGGGGGAACGGCAACCCCTATCAGTCCCGCGATCGCGGCTGCCAATGCGTCCCCCGTCAATGTTCCTGAGACGGCGGAGACGATGACAGGAATCGAGGACGCCGCAGCAACGACGAACAAGATTGTGGGAACGAGGTACAACAACAGCCACTTGCCCGAGAAACCCGCATCGTGGAAACGACGTACGGAAACCGCGAGTGAGGGAATCAGAATCCCCAAGGACCACAGAAGCGAAATTCCGCTGACAACGGCGTTGGGATCGTTGGGGTCACCCATGAGCGCGTTGAGAACTCCCGACATAATCAGGCTGAACAGCGAAAACCACCAGTACTCAGAACGGGATGCAACTCCTTTAAAGTCGGCGTACTTGGTAAACACGGTCTTGATGGCGGTTCCGAAATTCATGACATTTCCCTTCATTGGTAAATGGTTTCTTCGTCACTCTACGCCTCACCACTGCATCATGGGCGGCTAATGAAAAAAGTGTCGCTCGTTGGTGAAATACATCGTGACCCCCGCCGCCGAAGCCGCGGCGAGAACCTCGTCGTCACGCACCGAGCCGCCGGGTTGAACGATTGCGGATACTCCCGCATCAAGCAGTACCTGAAGGCCGTCAGCGAAGGGGAAGAACGCGTCGCTCGCCGCGACACTTCCATTCGCTCGGTCGCCCGCCCTGGTGACCGCGAGGTGGCACGAGTCAACGCGATTGACCTGCCCCATGCCGATGCCCACCGAGGCACCGTTTTTTGCCAAGAGGATTGCATTCGATTTCACCGCTCGGCAGGCTCGCCACGCGAACTCGAGGTCCGCGAGAGTTGCCGGGCCCGCCGATTCGCCCGTGACGAGCGTCCATTCGGATGCCGGTGCAAAGAATCGGTCAACGTCTTGAACAAGGAATCCGCCCGAAACCTGTCGCACTTCCCGTTCGACCGCGGTGAACGATTCGGGAAGGGCCAGCAGGCGAAGGTTTTTCTTCGTCGTGAGGATGGCGAGTGCATCCGCGTCGAATCCGGGAGCGATGACAACCTCCGTGAACACATCGAC
>WLFX01000005.1 GCA_009703545.1 Actinomycetota bacterium | reverse complement strand
TCATTGACGAGAATGACGTTCTCGGGTTTGACGTCGCGATGTAAAATACCTTCGCGATGAGCCACCGAAAGCGCTTGAAGTACTGCCTGCGTGATGTCAAGAGATTGTTCAATGGTGAGCGTTCCGTAATCGTTGAGCAAATCACGAAGCGTCATCCCCGGTAGATATTCCATGACGAGGTAGAGGGTGTCATCGACGTGCCCCTGGTCAAAAACCGACATGATGTTCGGGTGCGCGAGGCGGGCAGTGTGCCGTGCCTCTCGAATAAACTTCACGGCGTAGTCACCATCGTCGGTGAGGTGGTCATGCATAATCTTGATTGCGACCTGACGCTCGAGGCGCGTGTCCTCCGCGAGATACACCTTCGCCATTCCGCCACGAGCTATACGAGACTCAATCCGGTAGCGTCCATCGAGCACGGTTCCGACCAGTCGGTCGTTTGATTCAGCGCTCATATCTTCCAGTGTATGTCTGGGTTCAATTGGTTACGGTCTGACGTGGGTGCAATATTAGGTCAGCTCGAATAGCCAGTTCCATGCGCTGACCTCCCACTTGGCATATGCCCCGGGGAAAGCGCTGACCTGTACGGCCTGTGCAGCGTCAGTGAGTGACATGTGTTGCCACTGTTCTACGTCGAGCAGCCCAATCGTCTCGCCTGGTGTTGTCGAGGTGGGCCCTCCATAAAACGCGCGCGCCGCGTAGCGCGGATCCCGGATTTGGCTGTCCGTTCCCCAGCCTGACGAAGGACGCTGTTGGAAGAGTCCGACCGAATCGCGATCGCCATAGTCGAGGTTTCGTAAATGTGATTCCTGAGCGGCGGTGGCGAGAGCGATGACAATTCCGTAATTGGGAATGCCGAGTTCGCGCCCAACCTGAATAATGATGCGGGCATTTGTGGCCATTTCGGTCGATAATGCTGTGACGACACCACCGTCCGCAACTCGGCCAAGATCGTCGGCGCGAATTCCGGACTCGAGCATGGGGCTTTCCGCGAGGAGTGGCAAGGACCCTTTGGCTTCGCCTATGGGCTTCCGTTGATTTTTGCTCACGACGAGCTCTTGTCCTTCGTGAACGGCCGTCTGCCACGAGAGGCCGTTCAGGGCGAGCAGGGCGGCCGTCGGTATGCCGTGCATTTCGGCGATCGATTTCAGACTTTCGCCCGCCCGCACAATGTGGAATGACTGACCCAACACGCTGGTAGCGTCCATCAGTTCTTGGGGGGTGGGCTCTGGGGGAGCTGGGGGTTGTTGAGTCGGATCGAGTTCGCTGACGGTGGTCGCTCCTGCGACCCACGAGGCTGCGATGATTGGCAACGCGCTCGCAGCGACAGTAAGGATGCTCGTGCGGCGAGCTCGCCTCGATGCGGCAGAAAACTGAGGCGCGAGACCTTCGAAGATGGGAGCTAAGGAATCTGTCGGAATATTGTCAACCATTTCGGATCCCCCTTCCCCTTATATTCTCGGGGGAGGGAGGTCCAAAGGTCGGGAGGCGCGGGAGGTGTGTCTCGTCACACGCTTCGCACAGTGATCGCCTCGACGAGGGAACCGAGTTCTTTGGCAACCGAGGCATCAACGCCCATTTCGCCGAGCGCACGAAGTGATCGTTCCCGGGAACGAGTGATGAGGTCTTCCGTTTGGGCGACCGCCCCCGTAGCGTGAAGTGTCCATCTCAGCATTTCGATCTGCGCTGGTTCGAGGCGAGGGTCACCGACGAGCTCATCGAGGACAGTGAGTGTCGCAGCATCCGCGTTTTGCCTGGCGATGGCGAGCATGACCGTTCGTTTGCCCTCGCGAAGGTCGTCACCCGCCGGCTTTCCTGTCGTTGCTTCGTCGCCGAAAACGCCGAGCATGTCGTCGCGAAGTTGAAACGCGAAACCGAGCGGAAGTGCGAAACCTCTCAGCGCGGATATGAGGTCCGGCGCTGCACCGCCGAGTATTGCACCGAGAATCAGTGGCGCTTCGACGCTGTACTTTGCCGACTTATAGATCACCACGCGCTGCGCTCGATCTACCGAATCCTCGTGGGGAATTGAGCGCCACGCGACGGAATCGTGATTGTCAAGAAACTGCCCGGCTGTCACGTCGGAACGCATCGTGCGGAGCTCGTCGCGGTAGGCGAGGCCGACGTCGGAGTCCAGACCGATTGCTGCCCCGAGGAATTGGTCGTCCGCCCAGGACAACAAAAGATCGCCGAGCAAAATCGCGCTCGAAACGCCGTACGTTGTCGCTGATCCAGAAAACCGACCATCGATGTGGTGCCGCTCGAATTGTCGGTGTGCGGTTGTCACACCGCGCCTCGTATCGCTGTTGTCAATAATGTCGTCGTGAACCAAAGCCGCTGCGTGAAACAGTTCCAGTCCGGTGGCAAGGTCAACGACCCGGTACTGATCGGCGTGTTCGTCGGGGTCGACGGACACATCTCCGAAGGTCACCGCGGCACGCCAGCCCCAATAGGCGAGGCGAGCGCGGAATCGCTTTCCGCCATGAAGGAACGATTCGGATACCGTGGTGAGGGCGTCGGCATCGGTCGCAATCTCGGGGATTTCACGATGCGATCGCGCGACGACATCTCGCAGATTTTCGGCAACGCGGTCAATGAAAGATAATGGGGAACTCACGGTTCCACACTAGCGAAGCACGCTTTACACTGTTAATAAGTGAAGGAGTGAATATGGCCTTTTCCGAAGAAGAACGCCGGGTACTTGAAGAGATGGAGCGACAGCTCTCTGGCACGAATGCCGATGTCGTTAATCCTTCCCCTCGCCGTGCCAACCCGACCTTGATCACAATCGGTGTGCTTGTCCTTGTCGCGGGCGTCGGAGTATTGCTTGTTGGCGTGGTTCTGCAGCTTCCGTTAATCGGTGTCGCAGGATTTGGCGTGATGATGGTGGGAGCGACGTTGACCGTGAATCGTCGAGGCGAGGTTCGCCCGGCATCGAAGCCTCGCTCGGAATCCAAGCTCGCAGATCGCTGGGAACGCCGGCTTGACGGCGAGCTCTAAGAACTAGCACTCGCATCTAACCCGGCTGCGGCCGGGTTTTTTGTTGCGCCTGATTTTCGATTGTGCGACACGAAAGGTGGAAATTTTTACCCAAAGTGGAGTAGAGTGGGGGAAAATGGAGTAAAGTGGAGTAATAGGGAAGGAGGCGGCCATGTTGCTCGGAACGTATGAACCAAAACTCGACGACAAGGGACGCGTCATCCTGCCTGCCAAGTTTCGCGATGAACTCGCCGGTGGCATTGTTCTCACTCGCGGTCAAGAACGGTGTATCTACGTTTTTCCGCGTGCAACTTTCCAAGGGTTACTTGAGTCCGCATCCTCAGCACCGATTTCAAGCAAGGTCGCCCGCGATTACTCACGTTTGTTGTTGTCGGGCGGAAGTGACGAGACGCCGGACAAACAGAACCGCGTCATGATTCCCGGACAACTTCGCGAGTACGCCGGACTTGGCCGCGACCTGGTCGTGATTGGCGTGGGCAGTCGCGCTGAGATCTGGGCCGCAGATGCGTGGGCAACCTATTACGCCGAGAAGGAACAGGCATACAGCGACACCGAGGAGGAGGTGATTCCGGGACTCTTCTAGCCGCGATGATGCGACTCCCCGCCGCCCCTGAAGTACTTCCCCACGGCAGGCAGCGGATGGGAATCGGATCATCGCGTTCACCGGAAAATGATGAACACTCCGACACACACGCCCGTCCTTCTCGAAGAGTGCCTCGATGCTCTTGCGCCGGTTCTCTCAGAAGGCAATTCTGTTGTCGTCGACGGAACTCTCGGGCTCGGTGGACACAGCGAAGCAATTCTCAATCGATTTGCCCATGCGACGGTGGTAGGCATCGATCGAGACACGGTCGCACTTCGACTCGCGAGTGAGCGACTCGCTGTGTTTGGACCGCGTTTTATCGGGGTTCACTCCACCTACGACCACATCGCCGAGGCACTCGCGACTGCACACCACACTTCCGCGAATGGCATTCTGCTTGATCTCGGGATTTCATCCATGCAGATTGATGAGTCCGAGCGGGGCTTCGCCTATGCGGTTGACGCACCGCTCGACATGCGAATGGACCAAACAACGGGGCAGACGGCTGCGGACATCCTTCGCGAATACGCCGAAGGAGATCTCATTCGAATCTTCCGAGATTTTGGTGAAGAGAAGTTGGCGCCTCGCTACGCCCGAGCCATCGTTGCCGAGCGGCGCGAACGTCCGATTGTTCGAAGCGAACACTTGGTGCGAATCGTGAATGACGCCACGCCGTATGCACTCAAGAATTCTGGGCATCCCGCGAAACGAGTTTTTCAAGCGTTGCGCATCGAAGTGAACGGTGAACTCTCTATCCTTCGCCTCGCAATTGATAACGCTTTGTCTGCTCTCGCCGTCGGCGGACGCCTTCTTGTGCTGTCCTATCACTCCCTCGAGGATCGCATCGTCAAGGTTGCCTTCGCCGCGGCCAGTACCTCACGAGCGCCTCACTCTTTACCCGTCGTTCCCGTCGCGCTTCGCGCGGGGTATCGATTGGTTTTCTCCGGAGCACGAAATGCGAGCGCAGACGAGATTTCCCGAAATTCACGGGCTGCGTCGGTCAAATTTCGCGCTATCGAACGATTGGAAACAGCCGCATGAGCACGATGACCCGCCCCGTGTATTCCGCACAATACGCGGTGAGGCGTCCGATGGCATCGGCAATTCCTCAAACGGCGCCGCGCCTTAGGCCCGTTTCATCAATTCGCGCCCTACCCACGTTGACGACAGCCGCAAAGATTCGCGCAATTTTCTCTGGTCGAAACGTCACCATAATCGTTGTGTCCATCGTGCTCCTGATTGTCGGACGACTCGTGCTGTCTGTCGCAATCGATGCAAACGCCTACGCCATAGCAGCCAAGGCTCACGAAAGCCAAAATTTGGGACGCGACGCACAACTCATCGGAGAACAACTCAATGTGCTCAATTCACCGCAGCACCTGTCGTCCGTGGCCCAAGGTCTCGGGATGATCTCCAACGCACGCCCGGCCTATCTCCGAATCAGCGATGGCAAGGTGTGGGGAAATCCATACGTGGTCGGGCAGGGTTCGATTGACCGAACGACCATCGCAAACTCTCTCGAGTCCGCTCTTATCCCTCGCTCCACCGCTCGTGGCGTGGCATCGGTGGAGAGAGTATCTGGTGGGGCAGACTCGGTGAAGACCCGAACGACCGTGACATCGACGTCAGGAATCCCTGCGCCGAACACTCACTGAAACTGACCGAGGAGGAGCGGACGGAATGCATCGTTCCTCAGAGTTTTCGCGGCGGGTCGGCTTTCTGCTTGGGGCTGTTTTTGTGGTGGCAACGTTTTTTATCGGACGATTAATCGTCATTCAGGTCGTTGACGCGGACAAGCTCAACGCTGAAGCAGAGACACATCAAAACATTTCACGCGTTCTCTATGGAGTACGAGGCGATGTTGTCGATGCGAATGGAATCGTACTCGCGTCAACTGTCGACCGTTATGACATCACAGCGTCACCTCGCTACACGGTCGATTTCCTCCGAGACGATGCGACAGTCACCGTCGAGCAGGCCCTCACGGAAATCTCCGAAATCACGGATACCAAGGTTTCCGTATTGCGCGCGGCGATCACACAAGATCCAGCTGCGGACTTCACATATCTCGTCAAGGGCGTCACCATTGCCGTATTGCGCCAAATTCAAGCTCTCGGTATCCCGTGGGTGTATTACGACCTTCGACCAACTCGAACCTATCCACGCGGTGCCGTCGGCGGCAACCTCGTCGGATTCATGGGAACGGATGGTCCACTCGCCGGTATCGAACTCTCAAAGGACTCGTGTTTGGCGGCAAAGGATGGCGTACTGACCTATGCGAAGGGACGCGATGGAATTCGCATTCCCGGGTCAACTCTCGAGCAAATCGCACCCGTCGACGGTGGGACGATTCACCTCACTATTGATTCAGATCTCCAGTGGTTTTCTCAAAAAGTTGTGAGCGCTCGGGGAAAAGAACTCGGTGCAGCATGGGCGACCGCGCTCATTGTTCGAATTGAAGACGGTCACATTCTGGCGGCCGCTGATTGGCCGAGCGTGGACCCCAACAACGTTGACGGCTCAAAGGTCGATGACATGGGGGCACGACTTTTTTCATCTCCGTATGAACCGGGATCTGTGGTGAAGCCGATTACTGTGGCGTCCATGATTGACCAGGGACTGGTTAATCCATTGGACCGATTCACCGTGCCGGGGCGTTTTGGTGTCGGGGAGGGAAAGTACATTGTCGACTCTTTCGAGCATGGAACAGAGCGCTGGACGACGACGGGTATTCTCGTCAATTCCTCAAACATCGGTATGAACGTGATGGCCAACAAACTGAATAAACGGGCACGATATGACATTCTGAGTTCTTTCGGAATCGGCCAGAAGACCGCTGTCAATTTCCTTGGCGAAGACTCGGGTTACATTGCGCGCCCCGACGTGGTGGACAGCGTGACCCAGTACACCGAAATATTCGGCCAAGGAATTACGACGACGAGTGCACAAATCGCGAGTGCGTATCAAACCCTCGGTAACCACGGGATACGCAAACCGCTCACATTGATTTCCGGTTGTGAACAACCAGATGGAACGGTGATCGACCAACCGCCAACAGAAGGGGTTCAGGTCGTGTCGCCGGATGCTGCCGACCAAACGATCTCCATGATGGAGACGGTGGCGAAAATTGGTTTCTTAAAAACGTTGGTCGGGGTTCCTGGATATCGCATCGCAATCAAGTCCGGAACGGCAGAAGTAGCCCGAAACGGCGCTTACACCGATGACCGCATCATCTCGGTGGCCGGTGTCGCGCCGGCCGAGAATCCACAGTTCGCCATCGTTGTCACATTTGGCTTGCCCAAATTCGAACGAACCTCCCTCGCGGCTGCCTCCTCGTTCGCTACACTCATGGGACAAACGCTCAAGTACTATCGGGTCCCGCCGTCCACTGGGAAATCAGAGAACTGGCCGATCGAATGGTGAAGGAAATCGACGCGTGACTGGAAACATCCCACCCGTTATTCGACCGGAACACGTCAGTCCGCGCTCGCTTGACCTTTTGGTTTCGGAACTGGGCCTTCGCTCGATTGGCAACCTGCGCGGAGTCGAGGTTTCCGGGTTGACGGTGATGACCCGTGAAGTGACGGCGGGCGACATGTTCGTGGCCGTGCGCGGCGCGAATCGCCACGGTGCCGAGTTCGCCCGCGATGCCCGTGCCAATGGAGCGGTCGCAATTCTCACGGACGAAGACGGTGCGGCCATCGCTTCCGAGTGTGGATTGCCGATTGTTGTCGTTGAATCACCACGCGCCTCCCTCGGTGATATCGCTCGGTGGGTCTATCGAACCGATGACGATGCTCCGCAGTATTTTGGAATTACGGGCACAAACGGGAAAACCTCAACGGCGTATCTGCTCGAAGGGGTTTTGCGTCAAATGGGAATTACCACGGGGCTGTCGACAACGGCGGAGCGTCATATCGCTGGCGATCGCTTTGTCTCGCGATTGACAACACCCGAGGCCAGCGAATTGCACGCGCTCATTGCCCGAATGAAAGAAGTCGCCGTTCGTGCGGTGGTCATAGAAGTATCGGCTCAAGCTTTGACGCACAATCGCGTTTCCGGAATCAGGTTTGACGTCGCGGGATTCACCAACCTTTCGCATGACCACCTCGACGACTATTCCGACATGGAGGACTATTTCCGCGCAAAGCGTGCGCTCTTTCACCCCGATGTTGCCCGTCGCGGTGTTGTGTCATTGGATTCAGCGTGGGGCCACCGAATCGTCGACGAGTCACACATCCCGGTCACCACAATTTCGTCAACGGGCGATCCGTCCGCGTATTGGCAGGTTGAGGTGACAGAAGACAATCCGGCATTCACGGCGTTCACGTTGACGTCGGCGGACGGTGTATCCATTTCGACGAGGGAACCGGTCATTGGGCGTCATATGGCTGCGAATGCTGGGCTCGCTCTTGTCATGTTGATTGAGGCGGGATATGACCCTGACGTGATAGCCGCTGCGCTGGAACGGGACAACGGAATTCAGACCTATCTGCCCGGGCGAACAGAGAAAGTCTCGGGCGACCGTGGACCAAACGTTTACGTCGATTTCGGGCATTCGCCAGACGCGTTCGACCACACCTTGGCGGCGGTTCGACGCTTCACCTCGGGCCGAACCATCATGGTTTTCGGTGCGGATGGCGACCGCGACGCGTCGAAGAGATTTGATATGGCTCGCGTCGCGGCCGAGGGATGCGACATCCTGATCATCACAGACCATCACCCTCGATTCGAAGACCCAGCCTCGATTCGCGCGCAACTGCTCGATGCGGCGCGATCGGTTGCACATGGACCCGAGATCTTCGAAGAATCGCCCCCGGAGAACGCCATTCGTCTCGCGGTTTCACTCGCGCGCGAAGGGGACTCCATTTTGTGGGCGGGCCCAGGACATCAGGATTACCGAGACATCCGTGGGGAACGAACTCGTTACTCCGCCCGCGAACTCGCTCGGTCAGCGCTGACCGAAGCCGGTTGGGCATGATCGAGGTGGTGACGCTAGACGATGGCACAGTGCTGCTTGACGCACACGATGCCACCGATTTCGACGAGGTGAAGCTTGCGCAACGTGCGCTCGCGGAATACCGAATAGACGGGTTCGAGACTGTCCATGTGGCTGGACTCGTTGCCGGTGACGACGCCTCTGACAATTTGGACGCTCTCGGACGAATCAATGTCCGACTCAACATTCACCACCTGATTGTCGTGGGTGAGAACGCCCATGGAATGCACCGCGCGGCCGAACACGAAGGTTCATGGGACGGAGAGTCAATCCCCGTTTCTGACGTGTCGCGCGCCTACGATGAGATTACGAGTTTCCGTGGCCCCAGGGTAGCGATCCTTGTGACCGGTGGAGTAGACGTTTCGCTGGGCGACGTTGTCGAGCGACTGAAGGGGGATCGACCATGAGGTCCGTGCTCTTCGGCGCCAGTTTCGCGCTCGCATTCACGTTGTTTTTGACACCGGTCTTCATTCGTTTTTTTGATCGCCTCGGGTGGGGACAATTCATTCGGGACGACGGACCACAAAGCCACCACACCAAGCGTGGGACCCCGACAATGGGCGGAATCGTCATCATTCTTGGCGCTGTTATTGGTTACGTTCTCGGGCACCTCGTCGAACAGCAACCACCGACACTCAGCGCGCTTCTCGTGATTCTCATGATGACTGGTATGGGCATAGTCGGTTTCATCGATGATTTCACTAAATCACGGAAACAGCGCAGTCTCGGTCTCGGGGGGTGGGCAAAGGTTTTCGGGCAAGCTCTCGTCGCTACGGTTTTCGCCCTCCTCGCGATTGGTTTCCCCGATGCGAACGGCATCACCCCTGCATCTATGGCGATCAGCGCGGTGAGAGACATTCCGTGGCTGGATTTCGCCGTCATCGGCGGAATCGTCGGGGTCGTTCTGTATGTGTTGTGGACAAACCTCATCGTGATCTCTACAGCGAATGGTGTCAACGTTGCCGACGGACTTGATGGACTGGCCTCCGGCAGCGCAATTCTTGCGATAATCTCCTACGTCATCATTGGCTTCTGGCAATTCAACCAGTCGTGCTTTAGCTCCGCATTGGACCCCGAAGTTGCCTACAAGTGCTACGAGGCCCGAGACTCTCTTGATTTGGTCGCTATTGCCGCCGCCATCGCCGCAAGTACAGTCGGATTTCTGTGGTGGAACACCACGCCCGCTCAAATCTTCATGGGTGATACCGGGTCACTGGGTCTCGGCGGTGCGATTGCTGCGCTCGCAATCTTGACCCGAACCGAACTCCTCATCGTTCTTATTGGCTCAATATTCGTCATCGTGGCGGGATCGGTCATCATCCAGCGCGCGTACTTCAAATTGACGAAGGGTAAACGTATCTTTCTCATGAGCCCACTCCATCACCACTTCGAATTGAAGGGATGGGCCGAGATCACTGTTGTCGTTCGATTCTGGTTGATTGCAACGCTGGGAGTCGGTTTAGGGGTCGGCTTGTTCTACCTCGAATGGGCGAGTCAGTAATGTCTCGCCTCTCCGGTCTGACGAGTTGGAACGCTGATTGGAAAGGCGTCAAGGTCCTCGTGGTGGGGCTGGGGGTGACGGGATTTTCTGTCGCCGACACGCTGTGGGAACTCGGGTGTCACGCGTTCGTTGTCACCGCAGGCGCGTCAGACCAGCACACCGCGATTCTCGATGTCATCGGGGTTGACTATGCGATTGAGCCGGAAGAGACCGAGATGGTCCGATTGGCGACCGAGTTTGGTCCGGATGTCATCGTCGTAAGTCCGGGCATTTCCCCTCAACACCCGATCGTCTCGTGGGCTGCGACCGAGTCGATTCAGATTTGGAGTGACATCGAACTTGCCTGGCGAGTCCGGGACAAAGTGCTAACGGCAGATTGGCTCCTCATCACGGGGACCAATGGCAAGACGACAACGACTCAACTCACGGCTCATTTTCTCGCGACAGCGGGGTTTCGCGTCGCGGCGGTTGGAAACATCGGTGTACCGGTGTTGGATGCAGTTCGTGACCCGACGGGTTTCGAATTCCTTGTGGTCGAGATCTCAAGCTTCCAATTGCACTGGTTACCCACCATCGGGGAGGGGGCACTTCGGCCCATGGTCAGCGCATGTCTCAACATCGCGGAAGACCATCTTGACTGGCACGGCTCAGTCGAGGCGTACCGCGCGGCGAAAGGTGCGGTGTATCACAACACCCGGAAGTCCGTGTTCTATAGCCGAATCGACCCGGTGACCGAGGCCCTCGTGCGCGACGCGAACGTCGAAGAAGGCTGCGAAGCGATCGGCTTCGGTTTAGTGACGCCGGACACCGGTGAATTGGGAACTATTGACGGCATACTCGTCGACCGTGCATTTGTCCCCGATCGACGAAACAACGCCCAGGAATTGACGACGGTCGATCACTTGGCGGAACTCGGCTTTGCAACCCCGCACATGATTCTCAATATTCTGGCGGCCTCCGGCATGGCCTTGTCCGTTGGGGCGTCCGCGGTGGATGTTGCCGCCGGGCTGGATTCGTTCCAACTCGACCATCATCGGTGTGAGACCGTGACCGAAAACGGCGGCGTGACCTGGGTCGACGATTCTAAAGCAACCAATGCGCACGCGGCGAATGCGTCGCTTCGCGCATTTCCATCACTGGTCTGGATTGTTGGCGGGATGTTCAAGGGAACACAGATTGATGAGCTGGTACAGGCACACCGATCGAGGCTTCGCGCTGTTATCGCCATCGGAATCGACCGAGAAGAGCCACGACGAGTGATGGCGGCGTGGGCTCCCGACGTTCCATTCATCGAAATTGACACAGACGACGTGATGAACGCCGCTGTTTCGGCTGCGGCACTGAATGCGTCGCCGGGAGACACAGTGTTACTGGCGCCCGCCGCCGCATCGATGGATCAATTCGTTGACTATGCCGACCGTGGGCGTCAATTCCAAGCAGCCGTTCGCGCACACGTTGGTTTGACCGATGACTAGTCTGCGGTCTAGCCGCATGCAACTGCGAAACCCGTTTGAGGCCGATTCGCCGAACGTCACGATGCTGATTGCCGTCACGGCGTTACTGTCACTGTTTGGGATATTCATGGTGCTGTCGGCGTCGTCCGTAACTAGCGGTTTGAGCAACGGTGGCAATTTCTTCGCCGACGGCTTCATGCAGGCGGCTAGCGCGGTGTTCGGCGGTGCGCTGTGCCTCATCATCGCTCGGTGGCCGGTGTCGTTCTGGAGTAAAAATCGAAACCTGTTCGTTGGCGGTGGGTTTATGCTCCAACTCGCGGTACTCGCGTTTGGGACAGAATACGGAGGCAACCGCAACTGGCTCGACATCGGATTTCTCTCATTCCAGCCCTCTGAGTTCCTCAAACTGGCCGTAATCGTCTGGTTTGCCTCGTGGATTCATGACAACGAGTTCATGCTTGACGAACCACTTCAACGCTGGATTCAACCGTTGGTCTGGGTGGGGATTCCTATTGCAATGGTCGGTCTCGGTGGGGATCTGGGAACGACAATGATTATGGGGCTCATCGTGTTGGGAATGCTCGCCTTCGCGGGTCTACCGTCCCGCACAATCTGGACACTCGCCGTCGCCGCCGCATTGGCGGTGTTCGCACTGCTCAACGTCGGAGGATCAAACCGTGGTGCGCGATTTGATGCGTGGTTACAGGGGTGCACCCCTGAACAGTACGAGACGGTGTGTTGGCAGACGATGCACGGACTATGGGCGTTATCAGCCGGGGGACTGTTCGGACTAGGGCCCGGCAGTTCACGTGCGAAATGGTCGTGGCTTCCTCACGCTGATTCCGACTACATCTTTGCAATCGTGGGCGAAGAATTGGGCATGTTTGGAGCGATCGCGTTGATTGCGCTGCTTCTCGTCCTTGCCGTAACCCTCGTTCGACTGGTTCGCGAATTTCCCCAGCCATTGACACGAGTTCTCATCGGGGGCGTATTTGTGTGGATTATCGGTCAAGCATTCGTCAACATCGCCGTTGTCCTCAACGTTTTGCCGGTGCTCGGAGTCCCGTTGCCTTTCATTTCTTCGGGTGGCTCTGCGCTTGTGGCGAACTTTCTCGCAATCGGTGTGGTCATCAGTTGCGTTCGGCATGAGGAACGATACGGATGACCGTGTTTTTGCTCGCGGGGGGCGGTACGGCGGGTCACGTTAATCCGTTGTTGGCGACCGCCGATGCGATTCGCGCACGTGAACCCAACGCAACGGTTCTGGTTTTGGGAACTGCCGAGGGTCTCGAATCGCGCCTTGTCCCGGCTCGGGGCTATGAACTTCTCACCATCGAACGCGTGCCGTTTCCGCGGCGGCTTAACCTTTCTGCCCTCTCTTTTCCCGCAAGATTTTTTCGCGCAGTGCGACACGCAGTGACCTTGATCGGGTCGCGCGGGGTGGACATCGTGGTGGGTTTTGGCGGGTATGCCGCAGCGCCCGCTTATGTGGCTGCGCGTCAGTCCGGCATTCCTCTCGTTATTCATGAAGCTAACGCACTTCCGGGTATCGCCAACAAATGGGGATCGCGGCTGACGAGTCACGTCGCGGTGACGTTCCCGAACACGCCTCTTCCACATTCGAATCTGACCGGCATGCCGCTTCGGGCCGAGATCGCGAACCTTGACCGCGGTGCCACTCGCGCCGTGGCGCTTCGGCACTTCGGACTCGTTGCCACGCGCCCAGTTCTCGTCGTGACGGGCGGATCGACGGGCGCGGCACGCATCAACTCAACGGTGACCGAGACGGCACGAGACATTACGGCGGCGGGCTGGCAAATTCTCCACACAGTGGGCGAAACGAGAGAATTCATCGATCCACAAATCGCGGGTTACCACGCGTTGCCGTATTGCGACCGAATGGATCTCGCTTGGGCGGCTGCAGATTTTGTCGTCGCTCGTGCTGGTGCCGCGACCGTCAGTGAACTGGCGGGTTTAGGAATCCCGTCGGTATTTGTGCCGTATCCGGTCGGGAACGGTGAGCAGGAATTGAATGCACGTGACCTCGTTGCGGCGGGTGGTGCAGTCCTCTGCCGCGATGCTGAGTTCACGGGGGCGTGGGTGCGGAACTCACTCATCCCAATGTTGGCGAATGATGAACAGCGCGAAACAATGGCTCACCGAGCGTCAGAGTCAGGAATCCGTGACGGGGCTCAACGGCTCACCGACATGGTGTTCGCCGCGCTCTCTGAGTCACGGGCTTAGGGTTGAGTCGTGATTGCGCCCGACCTGACTGTTGAACTTCCCGACGAACTCGGACGAGTTCATTTCATCGGAATCGGCGGAAGCGGAATGAGTGGTATTGCCCGCATGTTGCACTCTCGAGGTGTCCTAGTCACTGGTTCGGACCGCTCGGAGTCGCCAACGGTGACGGCTCTCCGAGCAGACGGAATCAACGTCCAGATCGGACATGAACCCGTTGCGGTGCGTGACGCCGATACGGTGGTGGTTACCGGCGCGTTATGGGCTGACAACTCCGAATATCTCTGGGCAATCGATCACGGGATTCGCATCCTTCATCGCTCACGTGCGTTGGCCTGGCTTGTGCGTGATCACCGCGTGGTGTCGATAGCGGGAGCTCACGGAAAAACCACGTCGACGGCGATGATTGTGACCGGTCTGCGCGGTGTCGGACGCTCTCCGTCATTCGTGAATGGTGGCGTGTTGGCAAACGTCGGCGCATCATCAGGACAAGGAACCGACCCTGAGTTCGTCATCGAAGCGGATGAATCGGACGGGACTTTCCTCGTGTATCCGACATCAATCGGGTTGATCACCAATATCGACTCCGACCATCGTGATCATTACGGTTCCGATGAGGCCTTCGATGACGCGTTCATAGCTTTTGCAAACGGTTGTCGTGAGGTCGTTGTTGTGTCGGGAGACGACCCAACTCTGCTGCGGTTGATGCCCCGAATCACTGCACCGACCGTGACTTTTGGCGAATCGGACGGGGTCGATTACCGCGTCAGCAATATCGAGTCATCAGCCGATGGTGTCACCGCGACGATCACACACGGTGCCGAGGTCGTCGTATTCCGATTACCCGTCCCTGGAGCTCACAACGCAATCAATGCCACGGGTGCGGTCGCGGTGTTATGTGCACTTGGTGTCGAGATGTCTGCGGCCGCGGCCGCTCTGGGTGATTTTGCGGGTACCGGTCGGCGCTTTGAACTGATGAACACCACCCGAGGTGTGCGCGTCTACGACGACTATGCCCACCACCCGCGCGAAGTCCGAGCCGCGCTGGCCACGGCTAAAAGTGTGGTTGGCGATGGTCGCCTCATTGCGATTCACCAGCCCCATTTGTATTCGCGAACGCGAGACATGGCGGTCGATTTCGCGCGTGAATATGAGAATGGCGCGGACTTTACTGTTGTCCTTGACGTGTATGGCGCGCGTGAAGACCCGATCACGGGAGTAACGGGCGCTCTAGTTTCTGATGCCTTCATCGATCAGACACGCGTGGCGTATTGTCCCGATTGGATGGACGCCGCGAAAATCGCGGCCGCGCACGCGAAAGCGGGCGACATCATCATGACGCTGTCCTGTGGCGATGTCTATCGGATTATTCCACTGGTCGCCCGCGAACTTGACGCGTCGTGAAGCGCCCCGATCTGCCAGGCGCGATTGGCACAACGCGGTCGGTTCGGGGCCCATCTCGATTGCGGCCGGTTGCCGAACCCGCGAGTCGATTTGCTCCCCGTGATTCGGACGAGCGTCGATTCACGGCCGGTCGCCGCCGCCGTCGTCGCGCGTGGCTGACGGGTGGCGGTGCTCTCGTCGCGGTTGCACTGGTGGTGACCGGGATTGTGATGTCGCCACTACTCACGTTGACAGACATCGTCGTTAAGGGACGAGACTCTGTTCCCGAGCGAATCATCATCGGCGCGGCATCCGACCAGGTCGGTGATCCGCTTGTCGCACTCAACTTCGACGCGATTCATAAACGACTCAGTTCCGTTGCGCGAATTCAGTCATTCACGACCGAGATTCAACCCCCGCACACTCTTGTCATTCGTGTCGTCGAACGGCAAGCGATCGGTTTTATGGCAGTCGAATCTGACTGGGAGGTTATTGACGCTGCTGGTGTCGTCATTGACACTGTTTCGGTAACGCCCGCGGGAATTCCCGAATTGTTGGGGGAGTCAACCACCGACATCGCATTTAGCGCCATGGCAGAGACTCTCGTTTCCCTGCCAAGCAGCGTCCGCGCGAAAGTCGCCTCCATATCAGCACAGACTCGAGACAGCGTTCGATTCACCCTTCGCGGGGTCGGCCACGAAATAGTATGGGGCTCTCCTGACAATTCCGCGGTGAAGATTGTGGTGATGGATCGCGCTCTTCGAGTTGCTGATCGTTCGAATGGAGTTTTTGAAATCGATGTCTCTGCTCCGGACAACATCGTTTTGCAGCCGTTGCGCCAAATCACGACACGCCGACCGCGTTAACGGATGTGGCGCATGGTCGTGACTACCGTGTGGGTGCCTGAGAGGGCAGGAAAAGTCTCGACTTCAAGTTGAGCCTGAACGTTGGAGGAATCCATGGCATCCGCAAGCAACAATTATCTCGCCGTCATCAAGGTCGTCGGCGTAGGTGGCGGTGGTGTCAATGCTGTCAATCGAATGATCGACGCCAAGATCAAGGGCGTGGAATACATTGCGGTCAATACCGACGCTCAGGCTCTTCTCCTCAGCGATGCTGATGTCAAACTCGACGTTGGACGGCAATTGACCCGAGGTCTCGGTGCTGGCGCCGACCCCGAAATTGGTCGTCGCGCGGCGGAAGACCACGCCACTGAAATTGAAGAAAGCCTCGCGGGCGCGGATCTCGTTTTCGTCACAGCAGGCGAAGGTGGCGGAACCGGAACCGGTGGCGCGCCGGTTGTCGCTCGCATCGCCAAATCAATCGGTGCTCTCACCATTGGTGTCGTGACGACGCCGTTCGGCTTCGAGGCGCGTCGTCGTCGCGAACAGGCCGAAGCGGGGGTTGAACGCCTTCGCGAAGAGGTCGACACTCTTATTGTCGTCCCTAACGATCGACTCCTTCAACTTGCTGACCCGACGATTTCGGTCACCGAAGCGTTTGCCATCGCCGATGAGGTTCTCCTCGCCGGAGTCCAAGGCATCACCAACCTCATCACGAACCCTGGCCTTATCAACCTCGACTTCGCCGACGTTCGCAGCGTCATGCACGGAGCGGGAACGTCGCTCATGGGCATAGGAAGCGCACGTGGGGCCGAAAGGGCGATTAAGGCAACGGAGATGGCGATTGCGTCGCCGATGCTCGACCAGACCATAAATGGTGCTCACGGCGTGTTGTTGTCTTTTCAGGCCGGTTCCAACCTATCCATCATGGAGGTCAACGAAGCGGCGTCACTCATCTCAGATGTCATCCACCCCGAAGCCAACTTCATCTGGGGAATGGGAATTGACGACACCCTCGGTGACGAGGTGCGCGTAACGGTAATCGCCGCTGGTTTCGACGAGCGAGACACCGTGCGCCCCGAACGAATTGGAACCGTTGCGTCGTTCCAAACGCTCGATGAGGAATTACAACGCAGCGAATTCGGCAGGTCAGGAACGACAACTGATATCCCGGTGTTGACCGACCAGTTTGCCGATTCAGACGCCTACGACTTACCCGAATTCCTTCAGTAGTTCGTTGTGCCGTCCGTAACCGCACGATGGCACTCAGTGTGCGCTGATGTGGCCGCGGAATGTGACAAGTGGGGTCGCGATGTCAATGACGTCACGCTTGTCGTTGTCACGAAGTTTCATCCAGTGTCCGTCATCGAGGAACTTCTCGACGCTGGCGCCCACCATTTTGGGGAGAGCAGACATCAAGATGCTGCACCAAAGGCCGATGCGCTCGAGGGTAGAGACCTCACCTGGCACTTCGTCGGGCAAATCCAGTCCAACAAAGCTAGGGCTATCGCGCGATACGCCTCGGTTATTCACTCCCTTGATCGCGATTCCGTCGTTGACGCCCTCGTCACATCCGAACATCGAGTCGATGGCTTTATCGAGTTGAACCTGACCGACGATCCCGGCCGTGGGGGAGTGCAAACTGCCGACGACATGTTGCGACTCGCCGAGCGAATCCTTGCCGCGGGCACGATAGACCTGCGTGGCGTGATGGCGGTGGCACCTCAGGATGCCGACCCGAGTGCGGCGTTTGCCGACGTTGCAACGATGTCCGAGATTCTTCGTCAGGCTTATCCGAACGCTACGGCCATCTCGGCGGGCATGAGTGCCGATTGGCAACAAGCGATCGAGCACGGTGCGACACACCTTCGGATTGGCTCGTCAATCACGGGAAATCGCCCAACTCCGCGTTAATCTGATGAAAACCTCAAGGAGAGGACATCGTCATGAGGAAAACACTTGAATACCTTGGCTTCGTTGCATCGTCATCTCAATTTCCACGGGAACGCGCGAGCGTTCGGCCCGACGTCCCGCGTTCGTCCGGACCTCGGCCCGTCGCAGCGCCGGTGCGCTCGATGAGCCGGTCACGCCATGAACCGTCCTATTCGGTGATTCACACCATGCGCCCTCGCCGATATGCGTCCGACGCGTCGGGTATTGCAGAGACGTTTGCGGACGGCTCACCGATCATTGTCGACTTGTCCATGATGCAAGAGGCCGACGTGCGGCGCCTTATCGACTTCATGTCAGGCCTCGTCAAGGGCCTTGACGGGACCATCCGACGCGTCGCCGTCAAGGTATTCATGCTCACCCCCGCGGGGATTGAACAGTTCGACGACGAACTCGACCAGAACAGCCTGCAGACGAGCGACGACGAAGAACTACTGGCCTAATTCATGCCAGTGTTGGGAACCGTCCTCTGGGGAATTCTATGGTGCTTCTCGGCATTGCTGTGGGCAAGATTCATACTGGAGTGGGTTCAACAAATCGCGCCGCAATGGCGCCCGCGCGGTGTTGTGTTGCTAATCGCCGAAGCGACTTACACCGTGACCGATCCACCGCTCCGATTTCTCCGACGATTCATCAAACCGTTGCGCATTGGCGCGGTCGCGATCGACCTGTCGTGGACCTTGTTGTTGTTCGGCACGTACATTGCAATGTCCTGGGTTGTTTAGGGTTCGCGGTAAAGTGATGTCAACCGATAAAGCGGTTGTCCTAAGGAATGAGGCCGGCCAATGTTGAGCGCTGAAGACATTGTTAACAAACAATTCAAGACGAAACGCGATGGTTATGACCCCGATGATGTTGATGACTTCCTCGATGAGGTCGTCAAGGAACTTCGTCGCATCCAAATTGAAAACG
>WLFX01000049.1 GCA_009703545.1 Actinomycetota bacterium | reverse complement strand
CGTAAGCCTGGGAATAGGGGTGCTTTTCGGTGCTCTTTTCGTTTCCGCGACCGTCATCCAGGTGTTTCAGGTCGACAACCTTCGGGTAGACCCCCGAAATGTCCGCACCGTATACGAGTCCTATGCAACCGAACGCGGATCGATTCTCGTCGGTTCAACCCTTATCGCCGAGTCGATTCCCGCCGACGACGTCTATCGCTACCAACGCACGTACCACGGTGGAGGCCTGTACGCACCGATCACGGGGTACTACACGATCAACCAGGGAATCAGCGGCCTCGAGTTTGCGATGAACGACAAACTCAGCGGCCAGTCAAACTCGCAGTTCTTTGACCAGGTCATGGCCCTCGTTTCGGGCACCGATCCGCGAGGGGCGTCGGTCAAACTCACCGTTAATGCGGCCGTTCAACAAGCCGCCCGTGACGCTCTGGGCGAATTGACCGGTGCCGCCATCGCCATCGAACCGTCGACCGGGCGAATCCTCGCGCTCGTCAGCACACCGTCGTTTGACCCGAACGACCTGGCGTCCCATAACAACGAATTGGTTCTGTCGAAGTACACGAGTCTCCTCAATTCGGCGTCCCAGCCACTGATTAACCGAGCAATCACTGGTGACCTGTACCACCCCGGATCGGTATTCAAACTGGTTGTCGCCGCCGCGGCTCTCGACTCGGGCATCATGTCGCAGCAGACAACCGTTCCTAACCCAGCGAAGCTGAAATTACCCTTAAGCGGCTCCTCTATTCGCAACTGGAGCGGAAATTCCTGTGGTCCCGAGGAATCGGTGACGATTGCCACGGCCTTACGTTTGTCGTGCAACATTCCGTTTGCCGAGATAGGCGCTCTCGTCGGTGAATCCCGAATTCACGATTACGCCGAAGCATTCGGATTCGGTGCGACGGTCGAAATTCCGATGGTTGTCACTCCATCCACATTCCCATCGGGAATGGACGAGGCGCAATTGATGCTGTCTGCGTTCGGACAGTTCGACGTCCGCGTGACTCCATTGCAGATTGCGATGGTTAGTTCCGCGATTGCTAACGGCGGTGTTCTTATGTCCCCCACAATCGTCGACTCAGTTCTTGCACGCGATTTTTCGCCTCTCGCCCCATTCACCCCCGTCCAATACTCGACGCCGATGAGCCCTGACACCGCGACAATTCTTCGCGACATGATGGTTGCCGGCGTCTCCGATGGGGTTGCCAGCGGAGCACGAATCCGCGGTGTGTCGGTCGCCGGAAAGACGGGTACTGCCGAAAACGGCGAGGGTCAGCCATACACGCTCTGGTTTACCGGCTTTGCGCCAGCGGAAAACCCGCGTGTCGCTGTTGTCGTCGTGGTGGAAAACGGCGGCGGCGTCGGTCAATCTGCCAGTGGAAACTCACTCGCCGCACCCATCGCACGCAAGATTATGGAGGCGGTGTTGGCACAATGAGACCCCAAATCGGACACGTCTTCGGTGGACGATACGAATTGAAAGCGCGACTCGCCATCGGTGGAATGGGTGAGGTCTGGCAAGCAATAGACAAAGTCATTGAACGTCAGGTCGCAATCAAAATTCTCAAAGAAGAATACTTGGGCGATAAAGCGTTCCGGGAGCGGTTTAGAGCGGAAGCGCGTCATGCTGCGCTGGTCAATCACGAGGGAATCGCGAGTGTTTACGATTTCGGGGAAGAAGAGGGAAGCGCGTACCTGGTCATGGAACTCGTGCCGGGAGAGGCGTTGTCCACGATCATCGAACGAGAAAGATTCCTGTCCGCCGAGCGAGTCCTCGACATCGTCGCCCAAACAGCATCAGCTCTCCACGCTGCGCACCAGGCCGGATTGGTTCACCGGGATGTGAAACCCGGAAATCTGTTGATTACCCCCGATGGACGGGTAAAAATCACCGATTTTGGGATTGCGCGGGCCGTCGATCAAGTTCCCTTGACGGCGACCGGTCAAGTCATGGGTACGGTTCAATATTTGTCGCCAGAGCAAGCCTCGGGAAAATCGGCGACTGCCCTCACTGACATCTATTCGCTCGGGGTTGTGGCGTATGAGGCACTAGCCGGAAAGCGGCCATTTACCGGTGAATCCCAGGTGGCGATTGCGATGGCCCACATCAAAAACCCACCGCCCCCACTGCCCGAAAGTATTCCGCTTGCCGTCCGAAATTTGATTCTTGCGTGTCTTGCCAAAAAGCCGGAACGCCGCCCGACGTCGGCACGCCAACTCGCCCGCGCCGCTATTGCCATCACGCGCGGTCGCGTTGGTGAGGCATTGGCGCTAGTTCCCGCCGTCGACGATGAACCGAAGGAGATGACTGAAGATACCTCAACCCGCATCCTGCCGGTATCTGTTTCGACGAGCGATCCGGCTTCTCCACGTCGATTTGCACGCTTACCCCGAACGTGGCCTCTTGTCGGCCTCGTCGTCGCGCTGGGGGTTCTCTTGATCGGAATCGTTGCTGCTCTGGTTTTCCGGCCAACGGACACTGTCCCGACTCCGATTCCGACTCCGACTCCGACTCCGTCAGCAACGGGCTCCACTGTCCCGACTCCGAGCCCGACCGACCCGTTGTCCGGAAATGTGATGATCACCGAGGATGAATTCATCGGCCTGACAATCAACCAGGTGAGCGAGAAGCTCGACGGCTTGGGTCTTCGACTTGACGCGGTGACCGGAAATATCGCGACGTCACTCGATTTGGTTGGAACGGCCTATCGAATTAATCCCCAAGGAAGCGTTCCCCCGAATACGCTTATCGCGGTCTACTTCTTCGATACGATTCCGACGCCAACGTCTCCAGGGTCTCTGACGGTAAGTGCCGGACCGTACACCGCAGGATCAACGATTACCATCTCGTGGCCAACGTATAGAGAATGTCCTGCGGATTTCGGCCTCGATTCGTACGAATTCACCGTCACTGGCGGTTCATTCCCCAACGTCAGCACCTTCGGGCCGCGGACGACCGCGGCGGATCTGGTCATTGACAACGACACCACCGAAATTCGTGTGTCGTATATCGTGCGCTGTGGACACCTCGCGTCAAATCCGTCAGAGGATCTGGTGATCCCCGTTGAGTGACAATTCGCAGATCCAACCGATAGGGATGGACTCGGTTCTCAAATCAGAGTTTCTCTTTGGTAATCGCTATCGACCCGAAGCATTGATTGGTCGCGGTGGCATGGCCAATGTTTACGTCGGTACCGACACTCGATTGCGGCGACGAGTCGCGATAAAGGCATTGCGGCCCGACGTGGCAGTCGATGCGGATTCTCGCAAGCGATTCCAGCGGGAGGCCCACTCGGTTAGTGCAATGGGACATCCGAACATCGTTCGTGTATATGACGCTGGCGAGCAGACAATTCCTGATGTATCTGCCGACATTCCCATTCCTTTCATCATCATGGAGTACATCGATGGCAAAATTCTTCGACGACTGATGGATGCAGGTGCGTTCGAACCAAAGGTCGCGGTGCACATCGCATTAGGGATTCTCGACGCACTCGATGAGTCCCATCGATCGGGAATCATTCATCGGGACATCAAACCAGGAAACGTCATGATTACCCATTCGGGGCTCGTTAAGGTGTGTGACTTTGGAATCGCGCAAGCCATCGAGGATCCGACGAATGACCCGTCGGCGATTGTCGGCACCGCTCAATATTTCTCCCCCGAACAAGCAAAAGGTGACATCATTGACGGCCGCAGCGACCTGTACTCAACCGCAGTCGTTCTATTCGAAATGGTCACTGGTACCCCGTTGTTCACGGGAGACACATCGGTGTCGATTGCGTTCCAGCACGTAACGCAAACAGCCCCCCGTGCGCGCAGTCGTCGCCCCGAGTTGTCGCCGGAACTGGACATGGTTATCGCCAAAGGGCTGGAGAAAGATCGCAACGCTCGATATCGGACAGCTGGCGAGTTCGCCACAGCATTGAGGTCCTTAACGAATCTGGTTGGAGGCGGCCGCGCAGATCGTGCAACCAGACCACCCGAAACTCCGCCGGTTCCCGTTTCGATGGACGCAACGGGCGGGCCGGAGCTGCGTGGGGATTCGCAATTCGCCGTAGAATCGGGCTTGAGCAACAACGCCAACCCCAATGGAACACACATGGATCTCAACGACCTTCGCCCACTTCTCGCCAGCGACACGCCCCCGAAAGGAAATGTCGTCCGTTGGGCGCTACTCGGTGCTGCGGGACTATTGGTCATAGCCTCGGTTGTTGTTGGAATGATGTACTGGGTGCTCACCTTGAACTCCGGAAGCACCATCGGGTCTCTGGCCGTCGCGATGCCCGACGTAACAACAGAATCGTTCGACACGGCAGAGTCCCAATTGACAGCTTTGGGCCTCACCGTCGTCCGACGAGTTGAAGTAAGCGAAACCGTCCCCCAAGGCACCGTCATTTCCACATCGCCCGAAGCCGGCGTGAATCTCGCTGTGGGAGAGATTGTGACCGTTGTTGAATCCTCCGGAAAACCAGTCGCCGCGGTTCCGTCCATCGATTTCATGACAATGGCAAATGCGACAGCAGCGCTCGAAGCGGCTGGCTTCACCGTTGGGAAGGTGACATCAGGATATTCCCCCACTGCGTTAGTGGGCGAAGTTATCGGCAGTGACCCGGAAGCGGGAGCAAAGCTTTCTGGTGGGAGTGTCGTGGACATCATTGTCTCTAACGGCAAAATTGAAATCCCCGATGTGGTGGGGATGAGCGTCGGTCAAGCCACGGGACTTTTGCAGGGTTCTTCCTTGCAACTCGATGTGACCGTGATGCCCGACGCCACGTGTGGCGGACAGAAAATCGGTTCGCAATCAATTAAGGGTGAGGCGCCTCAGCATTCGAAGATTTCGATTGTGTACTGCGCTGGGTAATAGTTCACGAGTTCAGGAGCGGACTGAGCGTGCGCGCAAGGCGTGAGACGCCGACCATTCCCGTGGATTCGAGCCAGTTTCCAATCATCGTATAGCCGCCTTCCGTCATTACCGACTCGGGATGAAACTGAACGCCCCAGAGCGGTGCGGTGACGTGTTCGACCGCCATGATGACGCCCCCTTCGGTTCGAGCGGTGATGCGAAGTTCCGCTGGAGTTGTACCGTCGACGATGGCAAGAGAGTGATATCGAGTCGCGCGGAACGGACTCGGCACGCCCTGGAAAATCAGTGAATTTTCGTGCACAACCGCGCTTGTTTTTCCGTGCATCAATTCGTCAGCGTGCGTGACTACGCCGCCCAATGCTTCGGCGATGGCTTGGTGGCCGAGACACACCCCTAGCAAGGGGACCGTGTGGGCCATCGCATAGCGGATGATGGGGATCGACAATCCTGCATCCCCTGGTGTTCCCGGGCCGGGCGAGATGAGAATTCCATCAAAACCTTCGAGCCGCTGGGAAATTTCGACCTCGTCAAAGCCGTCGTTTCGGACTACGTCGATTTCTGCTCCAAGCTGCCGAATATACCCAGCGAGCGTGTAAACGAACGAATCGTAATTATCCAGAACGAAGATTCTTGTCACTGATCCACCGTCGATTCGGTTTGAATGAAATTTTCGGCGATCCACGGGAAGACCCATTCGACACACACCGACAGAACAACAATTCCGAGGACTACTGCCTCAATAACTTTTAGCCAACGTGGTCCCGGAAGGACCCGCCACAGTGCGGAGTACATGTTCAGTCAGTTCCCTTCAGCGGATTTGTTATGTGATGACCATTCGATTTGACGCTACCGTTCATTGTCATGGATTTTGCCCAGTTCCGACAACCTCCGACGGAGCGCCCTTCCCGCGAGGCACGAACGATTCAAAGATTGAGTACGCGACGAATCGTTCTGAAATCGTCCCCTTTGGGTGGCATGTCGTCATGGTGAGTATTCGTTCCTCCGGAACGATGGACAGCCTGGGAACATCATTGAGCACGGTCAATTCACTCGAGTAGACAAACTCCATGTTGCGAAATCGATAGACGTACCAGCCGTCGTTCGTCTCAATGTAAATTCGATCACCGACTCGAAGTTGGTCGATTTGGCCAAATGAAGCACCGAAGGTCCCCCGGTGCGCGGCAAGCGCAAAGTTACCCAATGCGCCGAGCGCTGACGTTGACGAGTAGTGCCCAACGCCAGTGGTTGAGTCATTGAGAACGGTCTTCACATCGACAGATTCTTCGATAGTTCGTTCAAAGTGTGAACCGAATCTGGGGACAATCATTGTTGCAAATGACGTGCCCTGTTGCGCCACGTTTACGACGGGCGGATTCGGTGGTCGGCCAACTCCCTGCGAACTTCCACTCTCGCGATCAAACTCACTGACTCGGGATGTAGCTATATCCCGCGACGAGATGACATAACTTTTAATCGCGACCCACCACAGCCGACACCTCAGTCGGCGTGCCGTTTTCCCGAGGAACGAAGGATTCAAAAACCGAGTATGCGATGAATCGTTCCGCTGCCGACAATTTTGGATGACAGGTTGTAATCGTCAGAATGCGTTCTTGTGCAGCGATGGTCGTCTGTGGGACGGGATTCAGCACTGCGACTTCGCTTGGGTAGACGAATTCCAAGTTTCGAAAGCGATAGATATACCAACCCTCTTCAGCTTCGATGTAAATGCGGTCTCCTACTCGCAAATTATCGACCCATCCAAATGCCGCGCCATAAGTGGTCCTGTGACCCGCAATCGCAAAATTTCCCAACTCACCAAGAAGGTTCGACGAAGGATAGTGGCCGACGGAAGTTGCGGTGTTATTGAGAACGCTCGCGATATCAACTGTTTCTGCAATTGTTCGCACGTACCTGTCACCAAAACGAGGGATTATGAGATTCGCGAAAGCTTCGGCATCGTTCACTCGTGGCAGGACAGGAGGCACCGACGTGACGAAAACGCCATCCGATGAGCCAATTGCGCGATCAAATTCAGTTTGTCCACGTGTTGCGATCTGCCACTGTTGTGACAGTGTTGCGGACGCCTTGTCCTGGGCTGCGCCTAAAACCACATCGTTGAACCACACATGCCATCCGAGGAACAAGAGAACAAACATTCCT
>WLFX01000048.1 GCA_009703545.1 Actinomycetota bacterium | reverse complement strand
GACGAGTTCTGCGCCAATCTTTTCGAACGGGTCTTCGAGCTCGATTTCCTTGGCAATCGAAACACCGTCGTTCGTGATTGTGGGAGCGCCCCACTTCTTTTCCAATACGACGTTGCGACCGCGGGGTCCAAGCGTCACCTTGACTGCGTCAGCCAAAATGTTGAGGCCGCGCTCGAGGCCACGACGGGCCTCTTCGTTGAATGCAATTAATTTGGCCATGATGTGTGTCTGTCCTCCAGGACGTAGGTCATGTCATTGGCACTCACGGTATGCGAGTGCTAACTCCAAGTTTGGCACTCTCGACAAGAGAGTGCAAATTGACTGTGGAAAAACTAGCGGCGTTTCGCCTCGAAATAGCCGCTCGTCGTCGGTACCAACTCAATCCACGTACGACCGGGTGCCAGGTTGACGATGTCGCCATTCGCTAACGTGAAGACCGTCATCGCGTCGGGTGCCGTTTTAGTCCAAGTGGCCTCGACAGTCTTTCCGCCGGTGGAAATCCAGGCAACGCCCTCGCCGACCACAAGGGCGTGCGGAACATAGCCGTATTCACTCGACTCCTCGACCATTTGCGCCACGACATTTCGAGCAGTCAATTGCTGCTGATTTTCGTCAACGTCGGTTTCTCCGCCTGCTTGGAGACGTCCGTACATGCCCGATTCGGCATCGAAAACCCACGACGGAGAGTTGTAGCCCGAGAACGATGTGATCAATCGGCCGGCCGCCGTTCCCTCTGCCAGGGCGGTCGGGATGGCGCCGTCACCGGCGAATTCAAATGCTGGTGGGGGCGGTGCGATGTCGGCTAGTGAGTCAATCAAAGTTGCCGCACGAACAATCACGTCGTGAGGGGCAATCATTGTGTCCGAGCGATAGGTGAACTCCTCGGTGCCCGATTGCCCGTCAATCACATTTTTGAGCCCGGTATCAATCATCATCTGCACAAACCGCTGCTGACCACCCGAATAGGTAATGACCCCGCCGAAGGGCAACGCGATGTCAGGATCCATCGGTCGAATCGATCGAACTGGTCCGATTTCGGCGGGTATTACCGAATGCCAGACAGCGAGATAACGGGAGAGCCCGCCTTCGACAAGTTCTTCAAAAACGATGTCCGCGTCGTTGAGCCCGACTTGGGGGCGTGCCTCGGGGCTGTTGTCAATCTTTGCCATTAACACGGGGTGATCAAGTGAACCGACTGGAACAGGAGCTCCCGACAGTGGCGCGTTCTCAACCGCCGTCGGAGTTGCCGACGGTGTCGAATTCGGATCGAGGTTGAGCCCAGGCAATTGAAAGCCCGCACATCCGGTTAGGGTGACAACCGATGCCACGCCGAGGGCTACGAGGAGATTTTTTTTCATGCGAATGTGTCCGATCGGGTTCAGTTAGCGCACAAAGTCTTTGCCTACGAGCACAGTAATCGTCGCGCCGGGATAAGTATCGGATTGCTTCACGGCCGCGATTCCGAGGCTGTCTGCGACGCTCGTCGCGAGGGAAAGGTTTTTGTCCGGACCATACACGACAACACTGATTTTGATGGCAGAATCCGCAGCATTGGCAGTGGAGATGTTCGGCCAGCCCTGTGTCGTCAGGATAGCCGCGACATCCTCATCGAGTGTCGCTGATGTCGTTCCGTTGAGCACCGTGATGGTGATTTCGTTGAGTTCAGCTTCAGTGAGGAGCGTCGGATCGACGCCGGTAATCACTGGAGCCGGTGCAGCCGTGATCCCCAGCACCGAGATATCAATCGGCTTAAGGTTCCTGGCATCGAGGACTGCGGTTCCGGCTAGTGCGGCAAGAATCAGCCCCGCCGTGACACCAACCGAGATGAGCGTCAGGACCCACCATGGGCGACGAGAAATCGGCTGGCGATGAGCGCCAGCTCTCCCAGCGTAGGCACTCTTGTCATCGAATCGGTCCTGTGGTTTTTTTGCCACGCGCGCGTCACATCCGTCTGCAGTCTGTCGGCCTAAAGTTTGCTCGTCTCGGCAAAACTTCTAACCAAAATCGGGTCATACCGCCTCGCAGCGGTTGATTCCATTATCCCGTATAGGCGCTGATAGTAACGCACAAGTGGCAGGTTCCACACCTTTCGCACCAATGATTCTTTCGACTGCGTGGGGCCCCAGTTCTCGCGTTCAAACTCGATGACGTCAACGTCACCTGGCGACAACCCCGATGAGCCATACACGGTGACATGTCTGCCGAGTGGGTCGATCGAGGCGATCGGAATACTGTCGAGGCTCAGAAGGAAATCGCCGTCGATTCCCCTCTCGTCCGCCGCGTCACCGATTCGCGGAACGACCCGGCGACCGTCGAGAGAAATCCATCGCACCTTCGCCCGTGCGCAATACGTCGCAAATTTCTCACGCTCGGCGGGATCGAGATACACGAGGACCGCGGGTGACGACACCACGATTGTCGCAGTCGGCGCGGCCTTTCGGGCACGCGCAACCGCGGCACGGATTTCCACCACTGCGTCACCAGCGGTTAGCATCGCCGGAGATGTCGCAACGATACCCGCCGCCGCCCGCACGAGGGCGAGCCGTTCCGCTTGCTCAGGCCACACCAGTGCCTCGAGCCAATCGCGGTCAGCCGAGTTGGTCACATCGAGGGGGGTAAGGTCGATTCCTTCGCGATGCACGATGTTGGGGCGGCGAGGCGGGTTAGCTCCCCAGCCCTCGATGTCAGCAACAAGTGACACTGTCGACGGACCGTCCACAGGATGCGACGTCACCGAACGCCCCGGCGCATTCCATATGTATGTGTAGCGATCGGGAAAGAGCGTCAAGCCGGCCGACGCCCCGACTTCGACCAGGGCGATGGGTCCGCTAATTCGGTCGAGGGCGACGAGAATCGGCGTGCACCGTCGGGGGTCATTGGTTTGTGTCGATCGCGTCCTTGCCAACTTCGCGATGGCCGGCCACAAGGCGAAAAAATCGCCGCGGGCGGTTTCAAATGGTCGAAGTGGCACGCCGGCGACTCGGGCGCAGGTCAAAACAAGAACGGGTTGCCGTTTGGACAGGGGCAGTTTTTCGACGAGGGCGAGCAGTTCGTCATCATCCGCGATTCCGAGTGCCCAATCCCGATAACGCGGTGACTCTGCGCCTTCGGCGTGTGCGAAGCGGCGAAACCAGTCGGCGGTCCTTTCCCGCTCGCTGTTCGCCATGTTTCCGAGTTTAATAGTGTGCATGACAGAAAATCCCTCCGAGCGGACCGACGCCGAATGGCGCGAGGCTCTGACCCCCGAGCAATATCATGTCCTGCGCGAAGCTGGAACTGAACGTCCATGGACAGGCGAACTTCTCGAGGAGGATCGAGCCGGCTTCTACACGTGTGGTGGATGCGGTGCTGAGCTGTTCGTCGCCGGCACCAAGTTCGACAGCCACTGTGGTTGGCCGTCGTTCTACGAGACCATCAACCCCGAGGCTGTGATTTTGCTTGAGGACAACACGTTGGGGCAAACTCGGACCGAAGTTCGGTGTGCGTCGTGCAACGGGCACCTCGGTCACGTCTTCCCCGACGGGTTCGGAACGCCCACTGGTCTGCGTTATTGCATGAATTCCATTGCGCTGAAGTTCACGCCGGACGAATAATCTGAGCCTCGAGTGAGGATTGAACTCACGACCCCTTCATTACGAGTGAAGTGCTCTACCACTGAGCTATCGAGGCATCGCCGTTACGGCAACCGCACTAGGTTATCACGGGCGCACGACCGCGTTTAAGCAGTCGCGACCCCGCTCGCCTCAACGAATAGCGCCTCGAGCGACAACAGCGGAGTGACGTTTCGTTCGATTCGTCCGCGGGCAACGTCAATCGCATCGAGAATTCGAACGGCATGAGCCGCATCGTGATGAGTGAGCCACGCGGTGATTCCGTCGGCAAACTCGGGGTTAGTCAGCGGCACTTCGCCACCGAGCGCGACGACGAGAATGTCACGGTACAGCGATTCGAGGTCGGTCAGCACTCGGTCGACACCGTCCCTCAACGATCTAGTCGCCCTGCGCTTGTGGTTTTCTTCGAGGTTTTTCACTTGCGGACGGAGCCCGATCGGCACAGCCTCGCCTGGCGCGAGTCCGAGAGATTGCAAGAATTCCGAACGCTCGGATTCATCGCGTGCCTCGGTGTACGCCTTCGCGTCATCGGTTGCGAGCGTGACGATCTCGGCTGCCGCGTTGATGGCCTCCGAAACTGCTCGGATTCCGAGGACGAGGGCCAGGCTTCGAGATCGACGCTCGCGCGCTTCGGGTGTCGTTGCAAGTCGACGAGCCATCCCGATGTGACTTTGCGCATGCCGGGCAGACTGTTCGGCAATTGCGGCGTCGACTCCGTCACGGGCAACGAGCATCGCCGCAATGTCCGCGATGGGCGGGACTCCCAGTCGCACACTGTGGACGCGCGATCGAATCGTGGGAATCACGTCGGCTTCGCTCGGCGCACACAGAATCCAGATCGTTCGAGCGGCGGGTTCCTCGAGTGCTTTGAGCAGCACGTTCGAAGTTCGTTCGGCCATCCGGTCAGAATCTTCGATAATGATGATTCGCCACGACGACGCGACCGGTGATCGATACGACGTCTCGACAAGTTCGCGAACTTCGTCAATGGGAATCAACACACGATCGGTTGCAAGGACGGTGAGGTCGGGATGGGTGAGCCCGCGCACCTGACGGTCGACGACGTCCGCGTCTTCCCCCGCGCCCAAAAGTGCGGCCGCAAACGCCCTTGCGACGAGCGAGCGACCGGAACCAGCCGGACCCGTGATCAGCCACGACTGGGCAAGCGTGTCGGGGCTCGCAGCAGCGGCGCGCATCTGTGCGACGACGGCATCGTGTCCGACGAGGTCATCCCACAGTGCCGTCACGACAATTCGTCCAATCGAGCAATGATGACGTCTCGAATCACGTCGCGATCAAGGGTCGCGTCGACAACCAGAAAACGCTCGGGTTCGTCGGCGGCCATCGTCAGGTAGGCATCGCGCACTCGAGTGTGGAATTCGAGCGCTTCGGCTTCGAGCCGATCGAATTGTTTGTTCGCCGCATCCAGCCGGTCTCGCCCGATCGCGGGATCGAGGTCGAGAACGACGGTGACATCGGGCACGAGACCCTCGGTCGCCCACATGCTCACGTGGCGAACTTCGTCTGGATCGAGTACTCGCCCAGCCCCTTGATAGGCAACCGACGAATCGAGGTATCGGTCTTGAATCACGACAGCATCGCGTTCGAGTGCCGGACGAACAACGGTCGCGATGTGGTGGGCGCGATCGGCCGCATACAGCAGTGCTTCGGCGCGTGGTGCGATGTGCCCACGCGAGTGCAAGACGATTTCGCGCAGTTCGTTTCCCAGGTCGGTTCCACCCGGTTCACGCGTGAAGACGACCTCTCGCCCCTTCGCGGTGAACCAGTCACCGATCAGGGCAGACTGTGTGCTTTTGCCCGTACCGTCGCCACCCTCGAGCGTGATGAACAGGCCGGTCATTTCTTGGCTCGCGTCACGCGTCGAATCGGAGTCTTCTTCGGAGCGGGACCCTTGGCGCGACGGTCTGCGATGAGTTCGACCGCGCGTTCGTGGGAAACCTCTTCCGGTACCTCGCCGGCAGGAATCGTCGCGTTCGTCTCGCCGTCAGTGACGTACGGGCCGAACTTTCCGCTCTTGACCTTGATGGGTTTTCCGCTCACGGGATCGGGCTCGAGTTCTTTAATGCTCGACGCCGAGCGCGACCCGTATTTGGGTTGCGCAAATAATTCGAGTGCTTGCTCAAGTGTCACGTCAAAGATGGCCTGTTCGTTCTCGAGCGAACGCGAGTCGGTCCCCTTCTTGAGATACGGGCCGTACGGGCCGTTTTGAGCCGTGATGGGTTTTTCGGTTTCCGGATCGGTTCCCACGATTCGCGGCAGTTCGAACAACCGAATGCAGGTTTCGAGGTCGACCGCGGACGGGTCCATCGTCGAAAACAGCGACGCGGTGCGCGGCTTCGGGTCTTTCCCCTTGATCTTGCGTGGCGTGTATTCGGGCAGGGTGTAGACGGGCTCGTTTCCCTCGAGGATTTCGGGGTCGATCGGGCTTTCCTGGATATATCCGCCGAATCGGCCGACGCGGGCCGTGATCATGCTGGTTCCGTCAGCGCTAACTCCGATGGCGCGCGAACCCGGCTCGGGGGCGTCCCGCAACTCACGCGCTTTCTCGAGCGTCAATTCGTCCGGAGCAAGGCCGTCCGGCACGGAAACATTCCGCTTTTCGTCCACACCGGTCTGAATTTCGAGATACGGTCCAAATTTGCCGCTGCGAACGACAATGCCGTCGCCCAGCGGAAAAGAGTTCGCTTCGCGGGCATCGATCGTGGCCTTCCAATCGACACAGGTGTTGACGAGACCAGCGTGCTCGCCCGTGCCGAAGTACCAGTGCTGCAAATAGTCGGTCCCCTTGAGTTCGCCGACTGAGATGCGGTCGAGGTCGTTTTCGAGTTCGGCGGTGAAGTCGTACTCGACAAAGTCGGTGTAAAACCGTTCGAGTAACGCGATCACGGCGAACGCCGTCCACCCCGGAACGAGAGCCGTCCCGCGTTTGGTCACATATCCGCGTTCGAACAACACGCCAATGATCGACGCGTACGTCGACGGACGACCGATGCCCCGTTCTTCGAGTGCCTTAACGAGGCTCGCCTCGGTGAATCGCGGTGGTGGCGAGGTTTCGTGCGGTTTCGCCGTGACCTCGGGAACAGTGAGAACATCACCGACGGTGAGGTTCGGGATTTTCGACTCGTCGTCCGACTCGTCGTCGTTGCGATCGATGTCCTGGCCTTCTTCGTAGGCGGCAAGGAATCCGCGAATCGTAATAGTCGTGCCCGCGGCAGACATCGTCGCGGTACCGAGTGCACCAACTGGTGCCGTCATCGTGACGGACACGGTTTCACCCGTTGCGTCGACCATTTGTGATGCGACCGTTCGCTTCCAAATCAGGTCATACAAACGGAACTCGTCAGCCGAGAGAAGTTTGCGCATCTCGTCGGGAGTTTTGAAAGCATCCCCCGCTGGTCGAATAGCTTCGTGCGCTTCTTGCGCG
>WLFX01000047.1 GCA_009703545.1 Actinomycetota bacterium | reverse complement strand
GGCGTCATCCTTCATTGCGACGGCGTCCAGGCTCGCGAGCGCATCACTCTCGATTCCGTTCGATCGGAAGTCGAGTCCGCTCGCGCTGGCGATATCGTCCTCGTTCACACTGGCTGGGCTCGTCACTACGGCGACCCGGCGTACTTCGATAACCCCTTCCTTGACGCCGGACTCGTGTCATTCCTGCTTGAACGCGGTGTGCGGACGATTGGGCTCGATGCGCTCAACATCGACGAGACGCCCGACGCCGATCACTCGGGTGAGGGTTTCCCCGCACACCACTTGATTGCCAACGTTGAGGGCGTCATCTGCGAAAATTTGTGCAATCTCGAGTCGGTCGACTTTGCCGACCCGCTCGTGTCGTTATTGCCGATGAAGTTCGTCGGGATCGACGGCGCGCCCGTTCGAGCAGTCGCCATGGAGACCCGCTGATCATGGCCGGCAGCATCCGACGCACGGCAAAACAGGTGAGTGATAAGGCAATCCCCATCGGCGGACGCCTTCGCGCAACGCGGCTCGCCCGCGGACTCACGCTCGGGCAAGTGGCCGCTGCTGCGGGGCTCACGGAGGGATTCGTGAGCAAGCTCGAGCGCGACCACGTTTCTCCGTCCGTTGCGTCGCTGGTGGCGGTGTGTGAGGCCTTGGGACTTCGAGTCGGTGAACTGTTCGAGCCTCCCACCAGCGCGATTGTCCGCGCCGGCGAGGGTGCCATGATCAACTTTGGTGGCATTGATGCCCGCGAATACCTGTTATCGCCGGGCTCGCAAACCCACATCGAGGTCTTGCACTCGATCGTCAGCCCCCTGGGTTCCGGTGGAGAAGAACTGTATGCGCTCGACACCGAAATCGAATTCGTCTACGTCCTTAAAGGACAATTCGAGATTGTTCTCGGCCCCACCACGCACAACCTCGCTACCGGTGATGCGATGACCTTCCGTGGCCGCGAACCACACACATGGCGGAACCCCTCAACAAGCGAACCCGCCGAGGTGTTGTGGGTGCTGTCGCCGGCGCCCTAGGCCTTACGAGCCCGGCGCGTCGCCTTGCGTTCCTTGCGCCCTTCGACGAGCGAGTAGAGCGCGGGAAGAACGAGAAGAGTGAGGATCGTTGACGACAACAAACCACCGATCACAACAATCGCGAGAGGCTGCGAAATGAATCCGCCGCTTCCTGTCACTCCGGTCGCAAGTGGCGTAAGCGCGAACACGGTCGCGAGCGCTGTCATCAAAACGGGTCGAACACGTCGGCTCGTTCCGTCGAGCAACGATTCGATGACCGAGCCCCCGCGCTCGCGATACTGGTTCACGAGGTCGATGAGAACGATGGCGTTCGTGACCACGATTCCAACGAGCATCAACAACCCGATGAGCGACGAGATTCCGAGCGGGATTCCCGAGATGATCTGCAGCCCGATTGCGCCGGTCGCAGCGAAAGGAATCGATACGAGCAATAGCAGGGGTTGACGCAGCGATCGGAAGGTGGCCACCATCACGACGTACACAATCAGGATTGCGGCGAGAAGGGCAAGGCCCAATTGCTGGAATGACTCGACCTGGTCTTGGGCGACACCACCGACCGTCGCTGTGGTTCCCGACGGCAACGTGACGCTCGCGAGCGCTGTGTTAACCGCCGCGGTCGACTCCGTGAGGTTGTCCGACGCGGGCGTGACCGCAACGGACGCGGACAGGACGCCACGTTCGGTCGTGCGGGACGCGGCAGTTTTGGCGATCCCGATGGTCGCCACCTTGGACAGAAGAACCGTGGCGCCGAGTGGCGTGGTGATCTTGTAGTTACGCAATTCACCGAGGGTGTCTGGCGAATTCTTTGTCTCGACAATGAGGTCCATCGTGACGTCATCGATGACAACCTGGCCAATGGCGCTGGGGGCAATGAGTCCCGACAGTGTCCGTCCGATCAGAACCTCGGACAGCGCGTACTTCGCCGCTTCTTTCCGATTGATAGAAATCGAAATGTAGGATTGCGTGTCGTCGAGCGACGTCGTAACGCTGTCAGCCGCTTTGGACTCGGTGATCGCCGCGGCGATGGCTGAAGTGACCGCGGTGAGCGTCTCTTCCGACGGGGCTTTCACGGTGATGTCGATGGTCTGTGAACCAAACGCACCACCTTGAGCCGACACAATTTCGCCCGTGTCCGTGATGGTTTTTAGGTCACGCGTGACTTCAGCGCGGACCAGATCAGCGTCCACCGCATCCGAGATAGTGATCTGGTAGATGATGTTTCCCGCTTGGCCATTGAAGGCCGCGAAGCCATTTCCCCCGCCAATCGATGTTTGGACGGTCTCGATTCCGGGGTAGTCCAGCAGTTTCGCTTCGACGTCTTCGGCGACCGCTGAACGGTCCATGAGCGTGAGCCCGGCAGGCGTCGAGTGAGTCAGCGTAATCGTTGACTGGCCGCTTCCCCCGACGAAGTTTGTCTTCATCAGCGGAGCGAGGGCGAGAGTCCCGCCCAGCGTGAGGATCGCGATGAGCATCGTCGCAAGCGGGTGCGTGATGGTCCAACGGACGATGGGGCGATACCCGCGTTGCAGGTAATCGTTTTTCTCGCGGACCGGCTTTGTCGACAACTTCTTTTTCTTCTTGTCGCCGAGGAACCAATAGGCGAGCACGGGGACAATCGTGAGCGACACGAACAGCGATGCAACGAGTGCGATGGTCACGGTCACGGCAAATGGCTTGAATAGTTCGCCGGACAACCCGCCGACGAACGCCAACGGAAGGAAAACAGCAACCGTGGTGATGGTCGACGCGGTGACTGCGGTCGCGACTTCTTTAACCGCCGTGCGAATAGCGTCCATTCGCTCTTCACCGAGCGAGAGGTGCCGCTTGATGTTCTCCACGACCACAATGGAATCGTCGACGACTCGACCAATCGAGATGGTGACGGCGCCGATTGTGAGGATGTTGAGCGAGAAGTCACTCGCCCACATTCCGATGAACGTGAGTAACAGCGACGTCGGAATCGACACCGCGGTGACGAGCGTCGATCGAATCGACATCAAGAATACGAGAATCACGATGATGGCAAAAATCAGTCCGAGGAGACCCTCAACTGCGAGCGAATCGATGCTTTTTTCGATGAACGGCGCTTGATTGAAGACGACCGTGAATTCAGTGCCGTTACCGAGCAGGTCGGTGATGGCTGGAAGGGCAGAGACAACTGCGCGAGACACGTCAACCGTGTTCGCATCAGCGCGTTTCGTGATGGCAAGAGTCAGCGATGGTTGGCCGTTCACACGTGAAATTGACGTGATGACATCGGGCTGAATGGACACTCGCGAGAGTTCACCGATTGTGGTGACCGAGCGGGTCGTCGGGATTGTCGGCGCACCAGACGAACCAAAAGCCGACGAGCCGGTCGCGGACGATCCAGGTATTGCTGGCGCCGCGGGAACTATCGTGTTCACCCTGCTGCCAGCGACGCTTCCCGTGATGTCGGCAATGGGTACGGTGTGAGCAAAGCAGTAATAGAACGTGTCACCCTTGTTCCACTGGGTCTGGCTCGTCGGGTAACGCACATCTGTCAACAACGTCGGGTAGGCCGCATAGGCCGACGCCGTGATGATTCCGGAGGCGAAGCACTCGCCCATCGCGACGGGTCCTGCCGCAGAGTCGCCGGGGTATATCGGGATTCCCGCATCCGTGCGAAGGTCACCGACGCGAACAAGTTGTGCCTCATGCGAATCTGCACAGTCAACTACCTCGTATGTAGCCTGGTAGGCGTCGTTAGTCGACGGGTCCGCATCGTCATAGTTGTCGATACATTCGCCACCGTTCAACTCATCCCAACTCCACGTTCCGGCGGATCGGGGACTAACCGAGATGGTTGGAAAATCCGGCACTTTCGGCACCTTGACGGTCGGCGGCTTGTACGGAATCGTCACGGGGACCGAGCGGATGTCAGGGAGGCTCGCGAGCGGCGTTCCCGACACAATCGACAGTTCGCCTTTAGCGGACATAACACTGCCCGCACCGATTCGAATTCCGGCGGTCTGTAATGCGGTCTGAATATCGGTGGTCGTCAATCCACGCCGTTCCAGCTCTTTATCGTCGGGAACGATGGCGATGTGTTCGCCGTTAGCGCCAAACACGGCAGCGTCACGAACGCCCTCCAACTTGGTCAGTTCTTTGACCGCGATGTCTTTCAAGACTTGGTTCAGTTGATCGGGGGCGAGATCGCTCGTCACCGCCATTTGGAGGACCGGGATGTCCGAAAATGAACCAGCGATAACCTGAGGTTCTACGCCGGCCGGAAGCAGGTTCGAAATCCGGTTGATCGCCAGTTGAACTTTTTGTTCTGCCGATTCAAGGCTCGTGCCGTAGGCAAACGCCGCCGTAATCTGGGACAGGCCGTTCTGCGACGTCGCCGTCGTCGACTCGAGTCCGTTGATTCCCTGAATCGCCGTCTCGATCGGGGTCGAAACTTCTTTTTCGACAATGACAGGAGATGCGCCTGGGTAGTTCGTGACGACGACGAGTTGGGGGAATGTAATCGAGGGAATCAGCTCGAGTTTGAGAAGTGACATTGCGATGCCGCCAAAAATCGCAACAACAACCGTGACCAGGGCGATGAGCGCTCGGTTCCTGAGGCTGAATATGGCGAGACGGTTCACGAGGTTGTTCCTTTAGATGAAAGGCGGCTTGTGGCCGAAGATTGTGGGGTTGCGGCGACCCACGCAACGATCGCGTCGCGCACATAGCGAGCGCCTTCAATTCCGCCATAGTGACGAGCGAATCGCTCGTCAGCGACATACATGTTTCCGAGGCCGATGAATTGATCGGCGGTGGGCTCTATCCCACCCCAACCCTGTGTGATCCAGTTCCGGTGCCTAAGGACGAGGGCGACGACAGTGGAGTCTGTGACGGCGAGTGCCGCGTCTTTCGCGTCTAAATATTCGACCTTGAGGGCGACGCCCTCGGCGAGGAAAGCGTCGCGACCAATGGCGTCGAGTTGCTTCCACCACGACGATGACTGAGTCCAGGCCTTCGTGCCCCAGCGTTCAACGATTTCGCCCCGATGGTCATCGTGACTGAAGAGCGGAACTACGGACACGGGCACTCCTTTGGCGTCGTGTGACAAGCCTAACCGCGAAATTATGGGCAACTGACACGAGTACGCTGGCGATTGTGCACACGTCACTGAGGTCCGTTGTGGCTGTATTTATCGGCGGGATTGTGGGTAGTGCGGCGCGCATCGGTATCGCTCTTGTTGCGGGAGAAATTGACGATTATTGGTGGCCGTACCCGACACTATTGGTCAACCTGATTGGTTCATTTGTGCTGGGATATCTCGTCGCTCGACGCATGTCGTCCATTCCCGCCTGGATGCACCTCGGAGTCACGACCGGATTTCTCGGAGCTTTCACCACCCTGTCCGCAATTTCGCTCGACGTCGCGGTGCCAATCGTTCGCCATGGGGCCGCAGCCCTTGTCGTGATGGGTTCCTATGCCATCGGATCCATCATTGTGGGCCTCCTCTGTGCGATTGCTGGATTGAGGCTGGGCGCGCGCCGCTCGGGGGCGACATGATCGACGCCTGGTGGGTATTTGCGCAAATCGTGGCGGGCGGACTCGGTGCACTAGCTCGCTTCTGGGTCATGACGGTCGTCCGTCCCGGCACGTGGTCACGCGGTTTGTTTGCCGTCAACGGGGTGGGAAGCCTCGCCGTGGGCATCGCGGCGGGTGCGTTCGCGACTAACGTGCTCGACTGGACCATCGCGTCTCTCGTTCTCGCCTTCGCAGCAGGGCTCACCACGTTTTCGACTCTGACCGTTACGGCGGCGCAACACATCGAACGTCGTGAGATCCGGATCGGCGCGATGATGGTGACATCGCATGTTGTCGGCGGGATAGTTGTGGCAGCACTTGGGTATATCTCCGCCATCGCTCTGCTCGGGTCGTGATATTCTGAACGTCTGACGCCCCGGACACGACGATCGCCGGTGAGGCGAATTGTGTGAGGGAAAGGGGTCCACTATGGGCCGCGGCCGTCAAAAAGCGAAGCACACCAAAGTTGCGCGCGAATTGAAATACTTCAGTCCCGACACCGACCTGACAAAGCTCGAATCGGAACTCGGGGTAAATCCGCGCCTCGACGAAGACCTGGCAAAGTGGCCGGAATATGCGTCACCCGCTTCGACCAGTTCCGATGCGAACGCTGGGGATGACAACGACGACAATGACGAGGTTCAGTCAGCGTAACTGCCGACAAGTCTTACGGCTCCGCCGTCGACGCCCTTGGCGCTCGTGACGTACCCGTCCAACGAATGCTCGCGGTCCGAAACGTGACCGACAACCCAGGAATCGATTCCGGCGGTCGTCCATTCGCGGGTAAGTGTGCTCGCAGATTCGTGGGATACGACAGCGAGCATCCCAATACCAAGGTTCCACGTACCTTCGGTCGATTCGAGTGAATCCCCCGCCCAGTCAGCGAGAACGCGGAAGACGCGCAATGGACTCCAGGTAGAACGATCGAGGTCGACCCATACGCCCCTCGGCAACACGCGGGCGAGATTCGCGGCGATTCCCCCGCCCGTGACGTGGCTCAGTGAGTGAATCGCGCCGGGGTGCTCGGCGAGCGAGTCCAACAGCGGTGTGGTGTACAAGCGGGTCGGCTCGAGCAGTTCGAGTCCGAGAACACGGTCAAATTCAGGAACGGTCGAATCAAACGCAAGGGTGCGATTCGCAAGGATGTGGCGAACAAGCGAATATCCGTTGGAATGAATTCCGCTCGAGGCCATCGCGATGACGACATCACCAGGCTGAACGCGTCCGGCGCCCAGCATCTCGTCCGCTTCGACGGCTCCGACAGCCGCGCCAGCAACGTCGTAGTCGTTTTCACCTAAAAGCCCGGGGTGCTCGGCCGTTTCGCCACCGACCAGTGCCGTTCCGGTTAGTGCACAGGCCTCGGCGATTCCACGCACGATGTCGGCGATGCGCTCGGGAACGACTTTGCCGCACGCGATGTAGTCGGTCATGAACATGGGCTTTGCTCCGACGACGACGATGTCGTCGACGACCATGCCGACCAGATCGTGACCGATGGTGTGGTGAACGTCGAGCGCT
>WLFX01000046.1 GCA_009703545.1 Actinomycetota bacterium | reverse complement strand
TGATCGACGAGGTTATTTGGCATTGACTTAGTGCACACTGTTGAGTTCTCAAGGACCGTACGCACCTGGCTGCACGTGTTTACACACCGCAATCAGGGCAACTTGTCTAACATAGCACCGAGGTTTTCCTTATGCAAATCGTGACGATATGCGAATCTCTTCGGCGAGATGTTGAGTTTAGTCCGAGCTGCCGGTGCTCGCAAGAGCCGGCTGCTGGCCTGATGTTTCCGCTTGATTCGAACCTGCATTTCGCTGGTCCTTCTTTGGGGCAACGTTGCTAACTTACGTGTCTTTGCGGACTCGAGCAAACAATGACCCAACTCGGGCGTGTCACAATCATTTATCGTTAGAGGTTTACGGTCACCTTGATTTTCGCTAGCGTAATCACATGGCAAATCGCTCGTTCAAAACCGGTGGAATTCTCGCGGGTGCGGGTTGCCTTTTCGGGCTCGCGCCGTTGGTCATTTCTCTTGCGGCAGCGGCCGTCGGCAGCGACATCGGGAACGTCCTGCACTGGTACACCTTCTTCACCGCGCCGCTCGGTGCGGTGGTCGTGATCGTGGGACTGATCATTGCCATCGTGGGCGCCTCAAAGAGCACTCCCGCGGACTTTGCGAAATCGGTCGCTTTGCCGCCACTGCCAGCGTCGCTCGCGCGGTCGGTCAAGCGTGCATACGCGATTGGGTTTGGGGTGGTGCTCGTCAGTTGCGTCATGCGAGTCACGCTATTCCAGCCGGATTCCGGCATTCTGACGATTTTCGACATGGTCCCCGCCTTCTTTGCAGGCTGGTTGGTTTACCTTGCCCGAAAGTCCGATGACGGCCTCCAGTTCCTCCGTCTGGTCCAGTCCCAGATGATTGTGTCGATCGCGGGTTGTGTTGCGGGGCTTTGGCCAATCATCACGATGGATTCGTCGCTGAGCCTTCTCGAATACGAGGATATCGACTCATTCGGGGTGGTCGGGACCCTCATCACCGGTTTGATTCCTGCGTTGGCCTCGCTCGCTTCGCTGATCTTCGCTGGTGTCGCGCGAGCTCGTTACCGCCGAGGCATCGCGAAAGGCTAGGCGAGCTCGGCGTCTACGCGGGCGGATAGCTCCGCCGCGGTGACACCAGTCGGTCCCGACTCATCGTGGGTTCCCTCGGGGTAGGTCCCGTGGAGTCCTGCCACGGGTCGTGCGATGAACCCGGCGTCGCGGGCGCCTAAGGTCGATGACCGCACACACATCTCGGACTGAAGCCCGATGATGTCGAGCGACGTAACACCCTGGTCGCGAAGCCACGCGGCCATGTCAGGATTCGACTCAAACACGTCCTTGGTCGTCTTTCGCCAGACGCGTTCGCCATCGGCGGGAGCGAGCGTGAGTTCCCAAAAGAATTCGCCCGGCGCATCCATCTCGTCGGCGTCGCCGTCATTCTGAACCCAGACCACGAGTTCTCCGTTGGCGCGGGCCGATTCGACCCGTTCGCGAATTCGCTCAAGGAGCGCCTCGTGGTCGGGAACGGGCCAGTCCCCCGCGAATCCCCAGTTCTGAACGTCGACGACGAGAAGTGCGTTACTCATGGATTGCCTACTTTCCGAGAACGAGCGCGGCAAGGGTTTTTTTGCCGCGCCGAAGGATGGAGACACCGCCCGCGAGCGTGCGTTCGCCGACGAGGTCGGTTTCGGCGGTGACGGGCTCGTTATTGATGGCGACACCGCCTTGCTGAATCGCGCGACGGGCGTCCGAAGCGGACGAACACAGACCCGACTCGACGAGGGCCGTGGTGACGAGCGTGTCCGCTGTGACGGTAGCTTGCGGCAGTTCGGCTGTCGCCCCAGCGACCGTGTCGGCGTCGAGCGAGAACAAGTCACCGTTGCCGAAAAGCGCCGCGCTGGCGGCGACTACGGCGTCGGCTGCCGCGTCTCCGTGAACGAGCGCCGTGACTTCCCACGCGAGGGTTCGCTGGGCGTCCCGCTTGAACGGTTCGGCTTCGACCTGGATTGCCAGCGCCTCGATTTCGGAGCGAGATAAAAACGTGAACACCTTGAGGCGGTCGATGACGTCGGCGTCGAGAGTGTTGAGCCAGAACTGATACATCGCGTAAGGCGAGGTCAGGTTCGGGTCGAGCCAGACTGCGTTGCCCTCGCTCTTGCCAAACTTCGTACCATCGGAGTTGGTAATGAGGGGCGTGCCAATCGCGTGGGCAGAAACCCCCTCGACCTTGTGAATCAGGTCGGTGCCGCTCGTGAGATTGCCCCACTGATCGCTTCCACCGGTTTGCAAAACGCAACCGTATTGGCGGTACAACTCGAGGAAGTCGAGAGCTTGCAGTACCTGGTACGAGAACTCGGTATACGAGATACCTGCTTCCGAGTTCAATCGCGCGCTGACCGCGTCTTTCTTGAGCATCGTCCCGACTCGGAAGTGCTTCCCAATCTCACGCAAGAAATCGATTGCGGACATCGGCTGAGTCCAGTCGAGGTTGTTGACGAGACGAGCGGGGTTCTTCCCCGAAAAGTCAAGAAACTTCGAGATTTGCGAACCGAGGTAGCCGACCCACTCAGCGACGGTTTCCCGGTCGTTGAGGGTTCGTTCTGCGGTTGGCTTGGGGTCACCGACGAGGCCGGTCGATCCGCCGACGAGGCCCAGCGGGTTGTGCCCCTTGAGCTGGATGCGACGCAGCAACAAGAGTTGAACAAGGTTTCCGAGGTGGAGGCTTGGCGCCGTCGGGTCAAACCCGCAGTAATACGTGATGGGCGCGCTCTCGAACAGTTCCTTCAGTTCGTCGGCATCGGTCGATACGTGAATCAGCCCACGCCACTGCAGTTCGTCCCACAGGGTCGCAAAGGACGTGTCATTGGATTGGCGCTGGAGCGCGGTGGTGTCGGTCACGACAATCCCTTTCGTGCAGCGGCAACGGCGGCCGTTAGTGCGGTCAATTGCTCAGAGACGCGAATCGGCGCGGTTCCACCGCGGCCCGTGCGCGACGCGACGGAACTCTCGATTGTCAGGACGCTCCGCACCTCAGCCGTGAGGTTCTTCGAGATCGAGGCGTAATCGGTGTCGGACAGTTGGTCGAGTTCAAGACCGTTCTTTTCACAGAATTGAACCAACGCACCGGTAATCTCGTGCGCTTCACGAAACGGAACGTTCTGGCGCACGAGCCATTCAGCGACATCGGTCGCGAGCGAGAATCCCTGCGGCGCAAGTTCGGCCATGCGGTCGGTGTTGAACGCGACCGTCTCGACCATTCCTGCCAGCGCAGGCAACACCATCGTCAGCGTATCGACGGTGTCGAAGACCGGCTCTTTGTCCTCTTGCAAATCGCGGTTGTAAGCGAGTGGCAACCCCTTGAGCGTCGTCAAGAGACCGGTGAGGTTTCCAATGAGACGTCCCGCTTTGCCGCGCGCGAGCTCGGCGATGTCGGGGTTTTTCTTCTGCGGCATGATGCTCGAGCCGGTCGAATAGGAGTCGTGAAGGCCAATAAACCCGAACTCGCGAGTGGCCCAGATCACGAGATCTTCGGACAGGCGCGAGATGTCGACGCCGATCTGTGCTCCGATGTAGGAGAACTCCGCCACCACATCACGAGAACTCGTTCCGTCGATTGAGTTATCTGCCGCGTGGGCGAAACCCAGTTCCGTGGCGATTGCATCGGCATCCAGATTCAGGGTGTTGCCGGCGAGTGCACCGCCACCATAGGGCGACACCGCCGCACGAAGCGCCCAATCCCGCAGGCGTTCGATGTCGCGGACGAGCGGCCACGCGTGTGCGAGAAGCGTGTGCGCCAACAACACGGGTTGGGCGTGCTGCAGGTGTGTTCGCCCCGGCATGATGGCGGCGGGGTGCGCCTCGGCCTGCGCGACGAGAGCGTCGATGAGGCGTGTCAGTTCGACCGACACCGCCCTGGCAGCATCGCGAAGGTACATGAGTGTGAGTGTCGCAATCTGGTCGTTGCGTGAGCGGCCGGCCCGGATGCGTCCGCCCAACTCCGGCCCCACCTCGGCGATGAGGGCGTTTTCGAGGGCACCGTGGACATCTTCGTCGGATTCCTTAGCTACCAGCGCGCCTGACTCGACGGCCGCGGCGACCCGATCGAGCCCGGCGAGCATGTCGACGAGCTCTGGTTTCGTCAGCAGACCCGACGTGGCGAGCGCACGAGCGTGAGCTCGAGACCCCGCGATGTCGTACAGCGCAAGTCGCCAATCAAAATGAGTTGATTTCGAGAGTCGAACTAGCTCAGGAGAAGGGCCGCCCGAAAAGCGTCCTCCCCACAAGGAACCCTCGTTCGTCACCATTGGTCAATCCTACGGTTACTGCCCTTAAGACGCGGTGAGGAGGAAGTGCAGCAATGCCTTCTGTGCGTGGAGTCGGTTTTCGGCTGCGGCCCAGACAACGCTCTGCGGTCCGTCGATGACGTCGGCGTCGACCTCCATTCCCCGATAGGCGGGAAGGCAGTGGAGGAAGATGGCGTCGCCCTTGGCGGCGGTGAGGAGTGTGGTCGTGACGCCGTACCCCGCGAAGTCGGCGATGCGTTGTCCCTTTTCCGATTCTTGGCCCATCGAGATCCACGTGTCGGTCACGACGACGTCGGCGTCGGCCAGAGCTTCTAGGGCGTCGACCGTTATGAGAACAGAACCACCCGTTTCACTGGCGATTCGAGTTGCGGTCTCGTGTGCTTCGGCCAAGGGTTGATAGTTCGCTGGGGTCGCCACACGAACGTTCATCCCGGCCATCGCGCATGCGACGAGGTACGAGTTTGCCATGTTCGACGACCCGTCGCCGACGAACGCGACGTTTAGTCCCGCGAGGCGTCCTTTATGTTCGCGAATCGTCATGAGGTCAGCAAGCAATTGGCATGGGTGGAAGTCATCCGACAACGAGTTGATGACCGGCACGGCCGAATGGGCAGCCATCTCGTCGATGTCCGATTGAGCAAACGTGCGCCAAACGATTGCGGCGACCATCCGTTCGAGCACTCGAGCGGTGTCGGGGATGGATTCTTTCGCTCCGAGCTGCGAATCGCCTGCCTGAATGATGAGCGGATTGCCTCCGAGGTCGGCAACCCCGACACTGAATGACACACGTGTTCGCGTAGACGGCTTGTCGAAAACGAGGGCAACCGACTTCGGGCCGGCAAGCGGCTTGTGCGAGTAAGGGTCGGCCTTCATCGCAATCGCCACGTCAATTATCTGCTGTTGTTCGGCAGGGGTGATGTCGTCGTCGCGACGGAAGTGACGGACCATGGCTACTCTCCCTTGTCCGGGGTAACTTCGGTGCCCACACCTTCGGGCGTGAACACTTCGAGCAGGATTCCGTGCGGTTCGCGCCCGTCGATCATCGCCGCTTTCGGCACACCGCCCTCGACCGCATCAACACACGCGGTGGCCTTCGGCACCATGCCGCTGGAGAGGGTCGGAAGCATCTCGCGCAATTCGCCCGCCGAAATACTCGAGACGAGAGTCGACGTATCGGGCCAGTTCGCGTATAGCCCCGGGACATCGGTCAGAATCATGAGTTTCTCCGCATGCAACGCGATGGCAAGAGCGGCCGCAGCAGCATCGGCGTTGACGTTGAGGCTTTGTGTCGGTTCGTCCATGTTCGGTGCGATAGTCGAAATCACGGGAATCGAGCCGGCATCGAGCGCAGCGATTACTGAGGTGGGGTCGACCGAAACGACCTCCCCGACAAGCCCGAGATCGACGTCTTCTCCGTTGACGTGGGTCAGCCGACGTCCCTGGAAAAGCCCGTGGTCCCCCGCAATACCAACCGCAAGATGTCCGTGAGCATTGATGAGTTCAACGATCTGTCCCGTGATGTGCTCGGTCAGCACCTCGCGCACGACGCTCATCGCTTCCGGGCTCGTGTATCGATACCCTGACCGAAACTCTGAGGCGATTCCCAGCGATTCGAGCATCGCGGTGATCTGTGGCCCTCCCCCGTGCACGATGACGGGTCGGACGCCGACGGTTCGCAGGTACACCATGTCTTCGGCGAACCGTTCCTTCAAATCATCGGCCACCATTGCGTTGCCGCCGAACTTGATGACGACCGTTTTGCCGGCGAACGACTGCAGCCACGGCAGGCTCTCGATCAGCACCCGCGCCTTGTCGGCGGCACTATTGATTGGCCTGGTCGTTGACATTAGGACGAGTACGCGCTGTTCTCGTGAACGTAATCGTGGGTGAGGTCGTTGGTGTAAATCGTGGCGGATGCGTCACCGACGTGAAGAACGATGTCGAGTTGTAAGGCGCGAGGCGTGATGTCGACCTCGTCGCGGGGGCGATCGGGGCCGCCCGCAGTGCAGACCCGAACTCCGTTCATGTACACGTCGACGTGGTACGGGTCGAATTCGGCGGCGGTGGTGCCGATGGCCGCGAGGACACGTCCCCAGTTCGGGTCGTTGCCGAACACCGCGGCCTTGAATAAGTTGTTGCGGGCAATCGATCGACCGACCTCCACCGCGTCGGCTTCGGTCGCGGCCTCGGTCACCGTGATGGTGATGTCGTGCGACGCACCTTCAGCGTCACGCTGCAATTGCGTCGCGAGGTCGATACACACGTCGGTCAACAGGGCTGTGAAATCGGCGAGGGCGGGTTCAGTACCGCTCGACCCGGACGCCATGAGCGTGACCTGATCGTTAGTCGACATGCATCCGTCGGAATCGAGTCGATCGAACGAGACGCGGGTAGCAGCGCGAAGCGCCTGGTCAAGTTGATCGGCCATCAGTACAGCGTCGGTCGTGATCACGACGAGCATCGTGGCGAGCCCCGGTGCGAGCATCCCCGCGCCCTTCGCCATCCCGCCGATGCGGTAGCCCGCCCCGTCGCGCGTGACGGTCTTGGAGACCGAATCGGTCGTCATGATGGCCTCGGCGGCGTCCTGCCCACCGTCGCGATGGAGAGCCGTCGCGAGAGCAGTGACTCCGGAGAGAATTTTGTCAATCGGCAGTTGGTCTCCGATCAAACCAGTAGAGCAGACGAGGACATCGCTGCTCGAGGTTTCGAGGGCAGAACCTACGGCCTCGGCGGTCGAGTGCGTCGCCTGGAACCCTTGCGCCCCGGTGAAACAGTTGGCGCCACCCGAATTGAGGACGATGGCCGAAACC
>WLFX01000045.1 GCA_009703545.1 Actinomycetota bacterium | reverse complement strand
TGAGCTCGCGGTCGCCATCGTCGAGGCTGTCGAAAGCGACCCCGTCGACCTCATTGAAACGGTCGCCGAGCGGGTTGCCGCGATTGTTCTGGGGTTTGGCGCCCATTCCACCCGAGTCGAAGTGCACAAGCCCAGTGCGCCGATCACGGTCCGGTTCGACGACGTGTCCGTCGTTATTGAACGGTCGCGCCCGTGACCCGTGCCGTGATCGCGTTGGGGGCGAACCTGGGGAACCGTGCCGAGACAATCGCAGCCGCGATTGAACGCCTCGGTGCGACTGACGGTGTGGATGTGGTCGTGGTATCGGAACTCGTCGAGAACATCGCGATTCGGCCGGACGGCCCGGACGACACTCACCCGAGTTACCTCAACGGCGTTGCAATCGTTGAGACGACGCTTCCCGCCGCGGGACTTCTTGCGGCCCTCCACGCGATCGAAGACGCGCACGGGCGCACCCGAACCGAACGCTGGGGTGACCGAACTCTTGACCTTGACCTCATCGTGTTCGGCGACCTGATCGAAGACGGCAACCTCGTCATCCCGCACCCGCGCGCTCACGAGCGCTCGTTCGTGCTTGTGCCATGGTTGAGCATCGACCCCGATGCGACCATTCCCGGCCGTGGACCCGTGCGCGACCTACCCGCGGCGGTACCCGCGTGAAAAAGACGAACCCGTTATTCCTCATTGGGCTGACGCCTTTTGCCTTCGGCGTCGGGTTCGGGCTCGACTGGGTCCTTGTCAGCACCGGCCGAACCGCCATCCCCGTGCCGTGGACGCTGTCGATTTGTCTCGTTCTCATCGGCATAGCGGTTCTTGCGCTCGGCGCCCGCGTTCGCTGGGCGGTGAAACCCGTCAAGGGCCGCCGCATTGATCCCATCGCCGCGGTGACAATCGTTCAACTGGCCAAGGCTTCGGCGGTCGGCGGAACTCTGTTGTTCGGCGCGACCGTTGGGCTTCTCGCATTCTCGACATCGCGACCCGTCGTTGTCGATACTGTCATCCCGTCTAACATTGGCGGTGTCGTCGCCTCGCTCGTACTCGTTGCCCTGGCGCTCGTCGCTGAGTGGTGGTGCGTATTACCCCCGCAAGACCCGGACGGAGAACCCGTATGATGACACCAGGCCGACTCGAGGTCGGACTCGTCGGAACCGCGCCGGAACTCGCGATTATTGGGCTTGCACTAGCTGGGGCTGGGCATTTCCCGTGGACCATCACCGAGCCCGCCCCGGCCGACCGCGAAAGAGTCGTGTCGTTGTTGCGCGGGGTGGCTATTCAGTCACCAGCCGAAGTCGTTGCGGCCACCCAGTTGGTCATCATTGGGGCGGGTGAAGGAGAGACGGTCGCCGAAATCGTCGATGCACTCACCGACTCGTGGCGTCCTGGCCAGATTGTTCTGCACACCTCGGCCGAGTTTGGCATTGGTGTGCTCGAGCCGGCTACGCGAAAAGGTGCGATTCCGCTCGCGGTACACCCCGTCCTCACGTTCACGGGCACATCGCTTGATTTGCACCGCATGAAGGACGCGTATTTCGCAGTCACAGCACCGAGTGTTGCTCTGCCCATCGCCCAAGCCCTTGTTGTCGAAATGGGGGGTGAACCGTTCGTGGTCGACGAAGCCGACCGCGCAGCGTACGCCGACGCGGTCGCGACCGTTGCCGAGTTCTCGCGAGCAATCGTCGATCAGTCGACGTTCCGACTCCAGGAAATCGGGGTCGAACACCCCGGTGCCGTGCTTCGTGCGCTCGCGCATTCGGCGGTCGAAGAGGCGCTTCGAGCGTCATCCGATGGTGCCACCGACCCCATCGGTCGCTGGCTCGACGACACCACGTCCGATGATGAGGAATAACGCCGTCCGCGTCGCGACGAACTTGCCCGTGGCGTCCGCGCCCGAACGGTAACCTTGACGGGTACCAGAAGGGGCGCCATGACTGACGAGACCGAACTCTCGGCCGACGAGATTATTGAACAGAAGGCTGTTCGTCTCGCCAAGCGCGCCACGCTTCTGGAGACTGGCGAGGCCTACCCCGTCTCGGTTCCCGTCACCGACACAATCGGATCCGTTCGCGCCGCTCATCTGGGGCTCGAGGTTGACGTTTCGACGGGTGTGACAGCGGCCCTCGCCGGGCGAATTGTCCATTCGCGAAACACCGGCAAACTCTGTTTCGCCGCCGTGCAGTCGGGCGACGGCGAGCGCATCCAGGCGATGCTGTCCCTCGATGTCGTCGGCGAAGATGCCCTCGAAAGGTGGAAAGAACTCGTCGACCTCGGCGACCACGTGTTCGTCAAGGGCGAGGTGATTACGTCCAAACGCGGCGAATTGTCGATCCTCGTGTCGGAGTGGCAGATGGCGGCCAAGTCCCTTTTGCCCCTGCCGAACCTGCACGCCGAACTGAATGAAGAGACGCGGGTTCGCCAGCGCTACCTCGACCTCATTGTTCGTGATCAGGCCCGCCAGAACGTCGTGACCCGCGCGACCGCGATGGCGTCGCTGCGCGAGACGTTCGCCAAACACGGCTTCCTCGAGATCGAGACCCCCATGTTGCAGACGATGCACGGCGGTGCTGCCGCCCGCCCATTCGTCACCCATTCGAACGCGTTCGATATGGAACTGTTCTTGCGCATCGCCCCCGAACTGTTCCTCAAGCGCGCGGTCGTCGGCGGAATCGAACGCGTCTTCGAGATCAACCGCAACTTCCGCAACGAAGGCGCTGACTCGACGCACAGCCCCGAATTCGCGATGCTCGAGTTCTATCAGGCGTACGGCGACTACAACACCGTCGCCGACCTCACTCAAGAGATGATTCAGAATGCAGCTATCGCCGTCGCCGGTTCACACGTCGTGACCTGGAACGACGGAACCGAATACGACCTCGGTGGCGACTGGGCACGGATCTCGATGTACGAGTCGCTGAGCACCGCGGTCGGCGCAGAGATCACCCCCGAGACCCCAATGAAGACTCTTGAAACGATGGCCAAAGCCGTCGAGATCGATGTTCAGCACCCCACTCACGGCAAGCTCGTTGAGGAACTGTGGGAACACCACGTCAAGGGCGACCTCGACCGGCCCACATTCGTGATGGACTTCCCCATTGACACAAGCCCGCTCGTACGCGAACACCGATCGACGCCCGGCGTCGTCGAAAAGTGGGACCTATATGTTCGCGGGTTCGAGCTCGCGACCGGTTATTCCGAATTGGTCGACCCCGTTATTCAGCGCGAGCGATTCGTTGAGCAGGCGAAGCTCGGCGAACGCGGAGACGTCGAGGCGATGCGGTTGGACGAAGACTTCCTGCGCGCCCTCGAACACGGCATGCCGCCGTGCGGTGGGCAGGGTATGGGAATCGACCGACTCCTCATGGCGCTGACCGGCCTCGGTATACGCGAAACCATCCTGTTCCCGTTGGTGAAGTAGGCGACAAATGATTCAAGACTTCTGGGGCAACGCCATTTTCTCGGTCATACCGACCATTCTCATGGGGTTGATTTTCTGGTTCATCATGCGCAGCATCCTGCGCGCCGACCGCACCGAGCGTGAAACCCTCAAAAAGTACGAGGCCGAAGAGCGCGCGCGTCGGGGGCTTCCGGCCAAAAAGGACTAGTTCGCGCCCTCGGGAACCGCGATCTTCCACAATAATTTGGCGGGAACAAAAGTCGTCAACCACACCGACGAATCGGGGCTGGTTCGGCCGACGGGTTCGGGCAAAGCCTTGGTTTCGATTTCGAACAGCGCGACGGGAACGTTGCGACGCTGACCGGCCTGAACCGCACGCAACGGGTCTTCAGACAGATGAATGAACAAAAGTTTTTGAGGCAAGAGGCCCTCGCGTCGGTCCAGAATCGCCTCGAGGTTGTACTCGGGCGTCGCGTGGTACAGGTACTTTGGCGCACTGTTGGCGTCAATCAATTCGATCTCAACAGCCGGGTTGCTGTGCCCGTAAAACGCCCGCGCCTTCGTGCCATCAATCGACAATTCGAAACGGTCGTTTCCGTCCGGTCCGACTACTCGCAGAACGTCATCAACAGTCGCCTCAATCCCATCAGCAGCAAGGCGCGTGACGATGTCGGTCAATGGAAGCCATCCGACGGAGTCGAGTTCGACATCGGGCGCGTGACGCAAAATGAAGGCGATTGGGCCACCGAGGCGTTGAGAGTTTTTGCGAGCCATTCTTCGATCGTACGGTTTCTCGTCGGTCAACAAGCGCTCAAGCCCATGGATCAAAGTTCGAAACTCGCTCGGGCCATTCTTTTGCCTCGTCCCAAATGAGCAAACCTATGTTCGTGTACTCTGCGAATTCGAAGTACTCGTCTGCAATATCCATGTTTTGGGATGGGGATTCGATAATCAGCGATGCCAGAACTGGGTTGAATTTGCTTTCGAACTCCCATTTGTATCGAGATGCCTGAATCAGACCTTTTTCAAACTGTGAATTGAAATTCTCAGGCGTGGCGCTCTTAATCTCGAATAAGCGAAGTTTGGCACCGCGCTTAATGGCCAAATCAACCGAATTCGATAAGAGTGGGGTGATTCCAACCTTGTTCAGGCGATTTACGCAATCCGCAAGAATGAATTGGTGGCGTGCTTCCGCCCGGTCCAGTTTTGCTGCAGCTTCTGCTAGTCCACTCCCATCGATAACCGCAGGTGTGAAGGTTCTAGCCTTTAGGTCCAAATCACTCACTTCCCGCAAATCGAGATCAACAGTTTGAACCCAGAATGAACCGGCCCCCCTGATTTCAACAATCTCCCGGGCAACCAGCCATCTAGCTAAATTTGCAGCAACTGCAGAATGGGGTGTAAGTCCTTTCGAAATTGCTCCGGTTACAACCATGTCGTCTTCTGCGAAACTTCGTCGGAGCCCGACATTTATTGACTCCACAAGTTCCGATTCGGAACTGACGGATTTGGGTGAATATGCAATTGCGACTTCTCTTATGGCCGATGGAACCTCCCCAAAGGTCGTTCTCCACTTTGCGCGCACCGAAATCTCAATCTTGTTCACCACGTCGCCGTCTAGGCAAACCAATCGAATCTCGTCGGGTCGTTCAGGTAGCAAAACTTTGACTTCTGGCAGTGCGGTCTGCTTGCCAAAGACCACACTTTGCCGCGGATCGCCAACCAACGTAAGGTATTCACTTTCAATCTCCACATGATTTATGTGCAGCATTGAATTGATTCGCGCAAGTTCGTTAGAAAGTTGAGCAACGAAAACGAAATCCTTAACTTTCGGGGCCCGTTCAACGGATGTGATGGGGACTCTAATTTGAAAGCTGAAAGGTACTTCATTTAGAGGCAATAAGTTTTCGTTTAGGACTCCAAGCAACCAAAATTCGGGCTGATCAGGGAAATCAGACATTTTGGAGTTCCAAAATTGCATCTCTAAGTTGTTTGTTGACGATTTCAACATCGCCCAAAAGCGATGATTGTGCTTCTTGTTTTGCGGACAAACGTTGCGTATCTGTCAAATCGAGGGTTCCTTTCGACACGAGCATTATGTAATTGACAACTTTTGCTGCTTGGCCAATTCGGTGATTCCTGTCGATGGATTGCATGTATTGAGCCGCCTGTGTCGGAGCGTTTAGATAAATAGCAGTCGACGCGGCGGTGAGCGTGATACCTGCTCCGGCGGCGGCTGGATTTCCAATAAGTATTCGACATTCAGGGTCTTCTTGGAACCGACGTATGATCTCTTGCCTATTTGAAGTGTCCCCAGAGCGACCATCAAGGATTACTGGATTCCACTTCGCGACAATTGAGGCCGCATGGTCAATAGCCTTCGTGTAGCTTGCCCAGATGATCAACTTACTTCCATCCTGCGTGGCCAATGTTTGATCAACAATTTCCGTCAACTTCTGATACTTTCCCGAATCAAAATCCCAATCTCCGATTAGAGCCGGGCTAATCGAAATTTGAACGAGAGCGGCGCGTTTTTGAAAATAAGTTGCCAGATTACGTTTGAACGTTGATTGATCCAAGCGCTGCAGGAAAAGAACAAGTTCACTTTTCGCATCATCAAAAAGATTCTTCTGCCTTCCCGTCAAGTCGCATAGAACAATCTCGAAATTTTTATCCGCCAAATCGCTGAGAACTTCATCTTTAGTTCGACGGATCAACGGTCCATTCGACTCAATTCTGTTCGCGATTTCGTTGAATAGGTTTTCGTCCCCTTTTTTGCCATGAAAACCCTGAAAAGTTATTCCCCCATCAGCAAGGTTAAACTGTGAGACCAGGTCGATTGCGTGATTTGGGGCTGGAGTCCCACAAAGGATCAACGCCTTGGTGGCAAAGTTTCGCAACGAGGTGAGGGCTTGGGTTCGTTTAGCGCCCGGATTCTTTGCGAGGTGACTCTCATCAACAATCAACATTGTATTTCGGCCGCTAAACAGCGATTCGGTGAGTACTAAATCGGACACATTGGACTCGTAGGAAATGAGGTGCACGTCGCCCTTTTGGTAGATCAGGCTAAGGCGCGCTTGAGGTGTACCAGTAACTTCAACTACTGTGAACTCTGTCCCGGTGAAAGTTTTGAACTCTTTTTTCCAGACCGATAGAAGTGTTTTTGGGGCAATGACAACCGCCGCATCAACGCCCCCCTCCTGACGCATCGTTGCGAATGCTGAGATGGCCATCAGAGTCTTACCTGTTCCCTGCTCATCGAAGAGGCAAGCGCCACGCAAGTGTGGCTGTGTAATAGCAAGTACGGCAGCAGATTGGTAGGGCTTAAGCGTTGAAGCGAGCTGAATCTCTCGGTCAACCCGCCCCTCCCCGGATAGTAGAGCGGGGATGTTTGATACCGCCGCGAGGTGTTGTGCGATACTCGCTCGTTCCTGCGCAATCGCGCCGACAAGATCCGGAGAACAGTCAAGCGACGAAATTGCGCTTTCCGGGAGATTTACGAGGGCGGCCAAATCAAAAACTAGACAATCCGCCCCGTGGTTGGAAACCTGCCAATCCTTTGAGTATTTATTCAGCAGAGCTCGAACGCGAATAATCTCAAGTCCCGAGCCAATGACCTTGACGCTCGAGGGATTATTCAGTTCTGCGGAAATCATTAACTGGTCGGCGAAGAAGCTTGTGCCATTTTGTTCACTTTGGCAAGAATCGCTTCAAGTTTGTTCAGATCGGCTTGGGAAATGTTTGCAATTTGCGCAGCTTTCAATTCACCCAGGAACTTTTCGAAATCCGCAATACGGTGCGATGCGTTCTGGGAGGACTGAGTAGT
>WLFX01000044.1 GCA_009703545.1 Actinomycetota bacterium | reverse complement strand
TCGCGGAATTTCTTGTTTGATTGGAGATATTTGTTGACAATTAAGGAACGATCTGCTTCAGAAAGCATCCACGAATCACGGGGTTGCATCGGGTTGCGTTTTAACTCATCGTGGGCCCGACGCACCACTAAATCAAAAAGCCGGCGAGTCAGGTCACGAGCTCCCGGGATTGCCGAGAGGCGGTGCGCCCACCGTTTGATTGTTGCCAATTCGTTCATCCGCTTATGGGAAAAAGTTGAATGAATTCTTTCCCCGTTAACAAGTTCCGGGCTGTGCGGAAAATCGCCGAACCCGACTGCGCTAAAAATGTCTTGAGACAGATCGGTGGTGCCCACGCCGGATCGATACGGAACAAAGTGCACCGAATAATCCGTGGAATCCGTGTTCCACTTGTCCCACAACCTCGCATAATCATAAGACCCACGAGCCGCGTGTTTACGAGTAAAGGCCTCGGAATCGAAGGCGGTTTCATCTGTGCGATCCCACATGCGAATCTGTTGCGCTAGTAGGGACTGGATTGCGCTCGGCTGGTCGCGGGCGACGATTACGAAATCAACGGTATCAAAATACTCACGCAGAATTTTTCCGAGTTTGGGAGTGGAGCGTTGATCGCCAATCTCACACACCATCACCACCCGAACATCTCCGTCTCGTGCCCTCGCCTCAGCAGCAATTGCGGATAATCGTCCGCGAATAAGTGCTGGGGTCGCGTCCGTGGTCCGTCGTCGTTCTCCAGAATTGCTTCGTGGCGCAACCGCAAGTTCGACGAGATCGTGATGTTTGACAATCTCGCCCCGAGCTGGAAACCACAAGTCGCCCGTCGGATAGAGGACGGATTGTGGAAGTTTTCCGGTTGATGTGAGTCGCGAAAAATGGTAGGCAAACGAACTGGTCCCGGTTTTCATCGGCCCCAGGTGGACAAGGAGTCGAACCTGTGCCATTTAGAGCCCCGTCGTCTCAAACCACGAACGCCATTCCGCCTGCGTGGATTGGTTGCCCAATGCCTTTCGGAGATCGGCCCCAAGATTTCCGTAAAGCCCGATGACCTTGGCGCGTTCTGTCGGGGAAAGCACCCAATCTCCTGAAGCAGATGAACGAGTTTTGAATCCCGCTCGCATCACCCTGGATCGATCGACGTCCAAGATTCGGACGAAAAGTGAATGAATGATTGATATGAGAAACGGAATGCGATCAAACTTGAGTTTTAACTTCTTCAGGGCGGCAAGGCGCTTGAGCGACGACAACGGGAGGCTGGGGTGAATACGGCGTGAACCAAAATCATCCTCCAAACGGATGGCCGATTTTCCGGTCACAATCTTCATGAACCGATCAACCACGGCGTATCCGTCTGATTCGTTTTCGAAATAAGGTATCAACACAAACTTGTCAATGGGCAGTTCCTGTAACTGCGAAAGCATGCGCCGCAAGTCGTAACCAATCGATCCATTGGGACGTTTGAGCATTCCGTACAAATCAAAATCCACGTGATCCGATCGCCATTCTTTGATTCTGTGAACGAGAAGAGATTGAGTTGCCTCTACCGGGGACCGAATGGCGAGAACTAAAACCACTTCGTCAAACGAGGAGTTAAGGAGATCGACCAAGCGTTCGAGGTCCGCTCGGCCAATGAGGGCTTCGCTGACGAACACCGCAGTCCCGCGCGGTCCACGTCCCTTGGCAAGATGAGCCGCAACATCGCGAACTTTGCGTGCCACGCTATCAGGAGTTTGAATTGGCGTTTTGCGAGCCAATTTGTCACGCCCTTCGGGGAACAAATAGTCCGCGAGTTGGTTGTGTTTCGTGATGCCACCCGCAGAAGGGAACCAATGGTCCTGCACGGGATAAATGACGTCCGGCGGAAGAATCCCCGCTCTCTGTGCGGCAGAAAAGTAGGCGCCAATTGCGGATGTTCCGGTTTTCATAGGTCCAACGTGAAGGATTACTCGGGTGGTTGCCATGGTGAATCTCCTTTGTTCCCAAGCATCGCAGTGAATCGTTACCGAGCGGAGACGGTGGGATTTGAACCCACGGCTCCCTAAAGGGAACTCCACCTTAGCAGGGTGGTGCACTAGGCCGAACTATGCGACGTCTCCCGTACCAGTCCATGTTACCCACTTATTTCTTAGGATTTGGCTCCAGTTCCGCGAACCACCGTTTCCACATGTCGCGCCGTGATTGGGATCCCAAGAGCTTCTTGAAACGTGCATTTGATTCACGATAACGCTCGACGATCTCGCGGGTTTGCTCGGCGTTAAGCGCCCAGCGAGAGCCTTGCACTTCGTTCTGGATTCGCCTACGAGCAGTGAAATAGAACCGGGCTGCGAGTTTTTCGAGTGCCGGATTTGACCGAAATCTGAATAACCGTTGCTTGAGTTCACCGAGACGCTCGAGTTGTTCTTTCCCAAGTGAGGCGTTGGCACGGTAAGTCTTATTGGTCGCTGGTACCTTAATTCCCGTGTGAAGAGCAAACCGTTTCATCAGTCCATCCGTCAAATGGTCGTCTTCGAAATAGGGAAGAATTGTCAGAGTGTGGTCACCGCCGGACCATCGGCTCGCATAGACGTCGTAATAAAATCGTTTTCGCGTTCCCTTGAGAATTCCGGCGTATACAGGTCGAATGTACTTTGGCGATGTCCAGGATTGGACTCGGTGCGCAACGAATGACAAAAGAGCAGCACTTTGCGCCCGAGCGAAAAACACAATCTCTAGTTTGTCCGCCATTTGCCGAAGACGATTGATGATGTATTCAGGGAACTGAGCTACGTTCAACGCTTCGGCAATGAGCAAAATTGTGACATCAGGAACGTCCCGTCGTCGTGCGTCAGCCACAATCTTCTCGAGCCGGTGTTCAATTGGCGCGCCGCGCCGCGTTCCCAGTAGTTCCAGTTGGGGGTGCTTGGCGACGTCTGATCTGCTTTGAGGCCACGCGGCCCCGGATGGAAGAATGAGCGAATCCGGAAGTGGCTCAGACAGAAGTCGCGACGACAACGCTTCGGTTCCCGTTTTCATGGGACCGATATGCACAAGGATGCGGACGCCGATGACCTGTCCTAATAGCCGTTCGCCACGGAACAGGTATTCTGCGCTGCGGACTGTCCCTTGATTCCCGACAAAATCGGACCGGATCCCGTTTGTTCCGGTTTATTGTCTATTTCAGATCCAGCACCTGTCGGGTCTATTTCAGATCCAATGCCTGTTGCATCCTTGTCGAGTTGAAACGGTTGGTCGGTGAGAATTGCGGTGAACAGCGAATCAGCCAGTTCGGGAAGTGGTGCCACCTTTCCTGCGTAGATTCCGCCGAGTCCCGTGGTGCTGGGGTACTGAACAAAAACGATGTCCTCGCGAGGAATTTCTTTGAGCACCATAGCCATGGCGACCATGGTGTCAAGGCTCGAAAGAGAGTTCGACAATGTCATGGAGTTTGCGGCAACGGAGGCAAGGCCGTAGATCTTGGCCGGATCGAGCAAAACGCCCTCGTCTTGAATCTTCCGAACTAGCGAAGAGAGGTAGACCTGCTGTGAGGAGATGCGTCCGAGGTCCGACCCGTCCCCCACGCCGTGGCGTGATCGCAGGAACGCGAGCGCCTCCCAGCCTGAGATATTGTAGGTACCTTTTTCCGGGAATTTGAGTCCGGTATACGGATCATCCACAGGGGCGTTGACACACACGTCGACACCGCCGATTGCGGTGGCAAGCGAAGCAACTCCATTAAACGTGATCAGTCCGGCGTAGTTGATTGTAAGTCCCGTCAGTTCTTCGGCAGTGAGCACGGCACACGCGAGCCCACCGTAAGAAAGCGCAACGTTGATGGGTTGTCCGATCATCGCCGAGGTCATGCCGGATCCGTCTTCGCGAGGGCAGGACGGGATGGGAATGACCATGTCTCGCGGCACGGACACGGCAACGGCCCGAGAGTGGTCTTCGGAAACATGTACAACAATGTTGACGTCATTGAGCGTCCCGCCGGCCGCATCGCCGCCGAATCGTCCAGGCTGACCGGCGCGAGTGTCAGACCCGACAATAAGGACGTTGAAAGCCCCTTCAATTGCGCCGACTCCCGAGAGCTTGATGTCCTCACCGGCCAAAAACACGGAGTCAAATGATGACGTGATCTTCCAGGCGAGAATTCCCGCGATCGACGCTGCCGACACAAGCACGACGACCAGCGATAAACCGACGACACGCAGAATCGTCCCCCAGGGTCGACGAACAGATTGTGCTGCGTGACGCGGAGCTGCCTGTGTTTGTGTGATCGGTGTCGCGCTGGTCACTTTTCTCCTGGATGTTTTTGGCGGAGGGCGTGGGATTCGAACCCACGAGACATTGCTGCCCACTGGTTTTCAAGACCAGCTCCATCGGCCTCTCGGACAGCCCTCCACCATTAAGTCTAACTGAGTGAATCGGGGGAGTTAGTCGAGAGTCGCCAGAGCCGACGGAAGTCCACCCTCTGACTCGTTAAGCGTCATTTCACTGGCCGCGTTACGGACTTCTTCTGGAGCTTGACCCATCGCAATCCCGCGACCGAATTCGCCGGCCCATTCGAGCATGTCGACATCGTTACGACCATCTCCGATAGCCATCACCCTATTTCGCGGTATTCCCCATCGTTCACGGACCTTCTCGAGGGCTGTCGCCTTATTCACGCCTTGCGGTCCAATATCGAGCCACGATGTGTACCCGATTGAATAGGTCACCTTGTGTAACCCAAGCATTTCAACGACGCCCGTGAAATAGTCCTGACGCGAATTGGGGGCAATGACCACGACGCGGGTTGCCTGATCCGTCAACAATTCCTCGAATGTCTCCATTTTCTGGGTGTGCATATTCACACCCGTTTCAGGAAACCAGCCCGTGTAGCGCAGCAAGCCCGTCTCGTCTTCAACGGCATAGTTGGCGTCCGGAATAGTGTCATGAATCTCGCGAAGCACGAGACCTGGATCGAACAACTCGACGGTGTCCCGCACATATCGAGTTGGGTCCGAGTCGTCTCGACGGGCGATAATCGCACCGTTAGCGCAGACCACGAGTTCGGGCGAGATTCCCAGTTCCTCAATGAATGGAAGCGTCATTGGAACGGAACGCCCGGTCGCAATGGTGACGTGGTGGCCTGCGTCCACCAACCGCCGAACCTCGACGATTGTCCACGGGTTGAGAGTGCCATAGTCGGACACAAGTGTTCCATCAATATCGATGGCGACCAGCCACGGTTCGGGTCGTTCCGCCATCACGAAAGCGGCTCCGCGACGGCAAGGCCGCCGAGGTACGGACGAAGTGCCTCCGGTATCGTCACCGATCCAACCGCGTTTTGATGTGTCTCTAAAATTGCGACAAGCCACCGGGTCGTCGCGAGCGTTCCGTTCAGTGTCGCAACGGTCTCGGTTGACGCACCCTCCGGTCGGTGCCGAATGTTAAGCCGGCGCGCTTGATAGGTCGTACAGTTCGACGTTGACGTAAGTTCGCGATACGTTCCCTGGGTTGGGATCCACGCCTCGATGTCAAACTTTCGAGCGGCCGATGAACCGAGGTCTCCTGCGGCCACATCAATTACGCGATACGACAATCCGAGCAGCCCCATCATCTCTTCCTGCCATGAAACGAGACGGTCATGTTCGACCTCCGCTTCGGCGGGTGCGCAATACGAAAACATTTCGAGTTTGTTGAACTGGTGTACACGCAGAATTCCGCGGGTGTCTTTGCCATACGAACCGGCTTCACGGCGATAACAGGTGGACCAACCGGCATAACGTTTGGGTCCGGCCGCAAGGTCGATGATCTCGTCCGCGTGAAATCCTGCGAGCGCAACTTCACTGGTTCCCGTCAGATACAAATCATCCGCGGGTAGGTAGTAAATCTCGTCGGAGTGCGCACCAAGGAAACCCGTACCCTGCATGATCGCGGGGCTGACGAGGGTCGGGGTAATGAGCGGCGTAAATCCGGCCGCAAGTGCACGGTCAAGAGCGAGCGACATCAGTGCGATTTCGAGCCGGGCGCCTATTCCAGAAAGGAAATAGAAACGCGAACCCGACACTTTGGTGCCACGAACGGTGTCGATGGCACCGAGCATTTCACCGAGCTCAAGGTGGTCTCGAGGTTCGAAATCGAACGTCGGAATTGCACCCACCTCTCGAAGTGTGACGAAATTGTCTTCGCCACCGGCCGGGACACCGCTAATGATGATATTTCCAATTTGGCCGGCGACGCGCGTGAATTCTTCGCCTGCCTCGGTGGCAGATTTTTCGGCTGCCTTGACCCGTTCAGCCAGATTCTGGGCAGCGGCAACGAGAGCGGCTTTCTCTTCCTTGGGAGCGACCGCGACCAGTTTGCCGTGTGCATTTTGCTCAGCACGAAGTTTCTCGAACGCCGAAATCGCATCGCGCCGTGCCTGATCGGCGGCGATTGCCTCATCGACGACGGAAGGGTCATCACCGCGCGCCTCGAGCGAAGCACGAACGGTGTCCGGTTCGGTTCGCAGCATCGTGGAATCAATCATCGTTAGCCTTCACCCCCAGCGACAAGACGATCGAGCCACTCGCGTGCATCAACGAATGCTGCATCGGAGTATTGCGCGGTCACGCTTGGAGAATGACCATCGGCACGGTGATAAGACCCGAGGAACTGGAGTCCTGGGCTGTATCGCCGAAGACCAAGAAGTGCGTCGGCCACGCGTTCGTCTTCGATGTGCCCGTCGATATCAATAACAAATCGGTATCGTCCGAGGGAATCACCGATGGGTCGCGATTCGAGTAATGACAAGTTCACGCCGCGAGTGGCGAACTGTTCCAGCATTTCGAGCAAGCCACCGGGTCGGTCGTCGGGAAGTTCAACGATGACCGTCGTTTTATCCGTGCCAGTTCGAGGCGCAACCGGACGACGCCGGCCAATCAGAACGAACCGCGTCACAGCCGAAGGATTGTCACCGATTCCTGCATCAAGTGTTGCGAGTTCGATGTGCGTATCAAATCCAGCGGGAGCGATTGCCGCGTCACCGCGGACACCATCCACGATTTCATGAGCTGCGGCGACGTTGGAGGTCGCGGGAAGGTGTTCGTGATGAGGAACGTTCGCCTCAAGCCAGCGACGGCACTGAGCGTATGCGACGGGGTGTGCAACAACAACGCGAATGTCGGAGAGCGCCGTGCCTGGACGGACGACGACGTCGAAGTTCACGGGCACAAGGTACTCGCCCAAAATCTGAAGTCCCGTCGACTGCGCGAGCGCATCCTGCGCCGCACTGACACCACCCTCGATTGAATTCTCAACGGCGATCATAGCCGCCT
>WLFX01000043.1 GCA_009703545.1 Actinomycetota bacterium | reverse complement strand
CCCATCGGTACCATCGCGATTGACTCGATTTATTCGCCTGTTCTCAAGGTGACTTACCGCGTCGAAGCAACTCGTGCCGGTGAGCGCACCGACTTCGACAAGCTTGTTGTCGACGTCGAGACCAAAGCGTCAATCGTGCCTCGCGATGCTGTCGCGTCGGCCGGTGGAACCCTTGTCGAACTGTTTGGACTTGCACGTGAATTGAACGTCGAAGCCGAAGGTATCGAAATTGGGCCTCGCTTCGAAGAAGTTGTCACGGGCGAAGGCCTTGACATTCGCATTGAAGAACTCGACCTCACGGTCCGTTCGTTCAATTGCCTCAAGCGCGAGGGAATCAACACCCTCGCCCAATTGGTCAACCTCACCGAACATCAACTCATGAATATCCGAAACTTCGGACAGAAGTCGGTCGATGAGGTTCTCGAGAAGCTCGTTGAACGCAACCTGAAGCTCAAAGACGGTGTTCCGGGAGCGGATTCGGCCTACTTCTACGAGGCCAACGAAGAGTAATTACCCTGCGGGTGCCATCGCGCTCGCATCTGACAGGAGAACCAACACATGCCTAAGCCCACAAAGGGACCCCGCCTCGGAGGAGGCCCGGCCCACGAACGTCTGCTTCTTGCGAATCTCGCCGTTGCATTGTTCACCCACAAGTCGATCGAGACGACTGAAACGAAGGCCAAGCGCCTCCGTCCGCTCGCCGAGCGCCTCGTCACGTTCGGGAAGCGCGGAGACCTCCACGCTCGCCGTCGCGTTTTGGGGATTCTTCGCAACAAGGACGCAACGCACGAGCTCTTCACCGTAATTGCGCCGCTGGTCGAACTTCGCGAGGGTGGTTACACCCGCATCACGAAGACCCGTTTCCGCAAGGGTGACAACGCGTCGATGGCACAGATCGAACTGGTCCTCGAGCCCGTCAACCCCAAGCCCAAGTCGGCCAAGAAGACCGCTGCTGCAGCTGCTGCAGCTGCTGCACCGGTGGTAAAGCCGGTTGCTGCGGTTGTGGAAGGGGATGTCGTTGACGACGTTGTTGTCGATGCTCCTGAAGACGTAGTCGTGGAAGCGGAGGCTGTCGAAACCGCAGAGACCACAGAGGTGGTTGAAGCAGTTGATGCCGCCGAAACCGCAGAGGTCCCCGCGGACGACGTGAATCCCGAAGCCGACGCCACACCGGACGCAGCCGACGATGCTGCAACCGAGGGTGACGACAAGTAATTCCATGACGCGAGGCCCGGGGATTTTCCTCGGGCCTTCCGTTGTTTCTGGCGGCGATAAATGAGACTCCGCATCGATTTCTCCTATGACGGCACTGACTTTGCTGGTTGGGCTAAACAACCCGGCCTACACACCGTGCAGGGAACGCTCGATGGTGCGCTGGCAACAATTTTGCGGATGGACACGATCCAATCCACGGTCGCGGGACGAACCGACGCTGGTGTCCACGCGACGCGTCAAACCGCGCATGTTGACGTCGACCAGTCAGTGGAGCCGGGACAACTCATTCGCCAACTTAACTCAATCCTGTCGAGCGAGCCGATCCACATCCACCGTGTGACGGCGGCCCCACCCGGGTTCGATGCCCGCTATTCGCCAATGTTCCGGCGCTATGAATACCGCGTGTCCGATGCCGTCGGTAATCGCGATCCACGCACACGGCATTTCACGTTGTGGATTGATGACCACCTCGACATGGACCTCATGAACAAAGCGGCAACCTCCCTGCTTGGGCTTCACGACTGGACGACGTATTGCAAGCCTCGGCCAGGTGCCACTCGCGTCCGCGAGTTGCAGATCTTTCGTTGGCGTCGAGAAAACGACGGAACTCTCGTCGCCGAGGTGCAGGCCGACGCGTTTTGCCACAACATGGTGCGAAACCTCGTAGGAATGTGTATTGCGGTGGGTCGCGGCAAACTCAATGTGAGCGATGCGGTTGCGCTCCGCGAGGAACGAACTCGCACCTCGGCGTTCATCGTCATTCCGCCCCACGGACTCACTCTCGTCGAGGTGGGCTATCCGGTGGACGACGAGGTGGGCGCTCGAGCCGAACTGTCGCGCACTCGACGTGAACCGGTTTGACCAGAAACTAAATCCCTTGTAGAGTTGTCCCTTGGTGCCCGACCCGGGTGCTTGGTTGAGCCCTCCACCGAGTTCTTTCCTTAGAAAGCCTCACCGGAGCGGGATTCACGAACACTTTAACCGAAAGCGCTACAACTGTGACGCGTACATTCTCACCAAAACCTGCTGACATCCAGCGGGAATGGATCATCATCGACGCCGAAGACGTTGTCCTCGGTCGTCTGGCTAGCCACGCCGCGGTTCTTCTTCGCGGAAAGCACAAACCGACTTTCGCTCAGCACATGGACATGGGTGACCATGTCATCATCATCAATGCCGAAAAGGTCGCTCTCACCGGTTCGAAGCTCACTCAGAAGCTCGCCTACCGCCACTCGGGTTACCCGGGAGGATTGACGGCCGTCAAGTACTCCGAACTCCTCGAAAAGCACCCTACGCGCGCCGTCGAGAAGGCTATTCGTGGCATGCTCCCCAAGAATTCGCTCGGAGCCGACCAGTTCCGCAAGCTCAAGGTGTACGCGGGTGCAGAGCACCCTCACACTGCACAGCAGCCCAAGCCCTACACATTTGACCAGGTCGCGCAGTAAGCGCCAAGCGAAGGATTAGAACAGTGGCAAAAATCAGCGAAACCACAGCATCGGGAGCCAAGGCGCCGAAGCTCACTCTCTCTGTCGCCGGTGCAGCCGTCGGTCGACGCAAGGAAGCAATCGCCCGCGTGCGACTCATTCCCGGTACCGGTGTCGTGACCGTAAATGGTCGCGCCATCGAGGAGTACTTCCCCAACAAACTTCACCAGCAGCTCATCACGTCGCCGTTCGCGGTGCTCGAGCTCGGTTCGGTTTATGATGTCATCGCTCGCATCTCGGGCGGAGGCCCCTCGGGCCAGGCCGGCGCGTTGCGTCTCGGCATCGCTCGATCCCTCCTCGAGATTGACACCGAGAACAACCGTCCTACTCTCAAGAAGGCCGGTTTCCTGACGCGTGACGCACGTATCAAGGAGCGCAAGAAGGCTGGTCTCAAGAAGGCCCGCAAGGCTCCCCAGTATTCGAAGCGTTAATCGGTCGTTCTCCGATGTCGCGTCTCTTTGGGACCGATGGTGTTCGTGGGCTCGCCAATGCCGAACTCACGGCCGATTTGGCCCTGCGTCTTGCGCAGGCCGCTTCGCAGGTCCTGACACAAGGTCGGCACGCTGACGAGGTACGTCGAGAAGGTCGTAAGCCGCGCGCGATTGTCGCCCGCGACCCTCGAATCTCTGGCGAATTCCTGACGGCTGCGGTTTCGGCAGGGCTGGCAAGTTCCGGAATCGACGTTCTCGATGCTGGAGTTCTGCCCACCCCAGCGGCAGCGTTTCTCGTTAACGACATTCAGGCTGACTTCGGCGTCATGATCTCGGCATCACACAACCACGCAGCGGATAACGGGATCAAGTTTTTCTCGTTCGGGGGAACAAAACTCCCCGACGTCGTTGAGGAGCGGATCGAAAAAGCGTTGGAAGGACCCCGTCTGCAACCGACTGGCGCAGGAGTCGGGCGAATTCGCCGGTTTGCCGATGCCGAAGATCGGTATGTGCTGCACCTTCTCGCGACGATGGACGTCTCGTTGGCTGGATTGCACATCGTCATTGATTGCGCGAATGGTGCCGCAGCTGGAATCTCACCGCGCGCGTTCAAGGACGCAGGCGCGCAGGTCACCGTGATAGGTAGCGACCCAGATGGACTCAACATCAATGAGGGATGTGGGTCAACCGATCTCGCGCTGTTGCAAAAAACCGTCGTTGATGTCGGAGCTGACCTAGGAATCGCCCACGACGGTGATGCGGATCGATGCCTGGCGATCGACGCGTCGGGAAACGTCATCGACGGCGATCACCTGATGGCCATTATTGCCGTGTCGATGAACGGCCGCGGACTCCTCAAGGATTCAACCGTTGTTGCAACGGTTATGAGCAATCTCGGTCTCGAAATCGCACTCAATCGCGAGGGAATCACTTTGCGTCGTTCCGCTGTCGGCGACCGTTATGTTCTCGAGGACATGGAATCGGGTGCCTACAACTTTGGCGGTGAACAATCGGGGCACATAATTTTTGCGGATCACTCCACAACGGGCGATGGGTTGCTTACCGGACTGCACCTCGCAGCCGAAATGGTGCGAACTGGAAAGACAGCTGCGGAACTTGCTGCCGTGATGACCGCGTTGCCACAGATTCTCGTCAATGTGAAGGACGTCGACCACACCAATCTGGACTCGGATGCGGAAATTGCCGCGTTGCAGAAGGAACTCGAGGCCGAGCTCGGGGATTCGGGTCGAATCCTGCTCCGCTCGTCGGGCACCGAGCCACTGGTGAGGGTCATGGTCGAAGCGGCGACACAAGACCATGCCGAGAGCGTTGCCAACCGACTGGCAGACCTCGTCCGCGCGCGACTCTCCCGCTAGATTTTTCGCAATAACACCGTTGACACGGTGTGATCGCGATCCTTTTTGAGGACCAATTTCGCGCGTGACCGAGTCGGTGCAATATTCTCAACCAGGTTTGGTTCGTTGATTGCTTTCCAGATTTGCGTCGCCTCGGAGACAGCCTCGTCACGGGACAAGGCCGCGTATTTGTGAAAAAATGATCGTTCATCGGCGAATGCGCTGGTCTGGAGCGCGAGGAATCGGTTGACGAACCAGGATTCGATGTCTGCGGACCGCGCATCGACGTAAATCGAGAAATCGAACAGGTCCGACAACGCAACCGATTGCCCCGCTGTGGGAGGTTGCAGAACATTGAGGCCCTCGACGATGAGAATGTCGGGCCTCGATACCTCGATCGTCTCGCCCGGGATGATGTCGTACGACAGGTGAGAATAGACCGGCGCAAAGACTTTTTCTGCCCCGGATTTGATCTCGGTGACGAAACGAAGCAGCGCACGTCGGTCGTACGACTCGGGGAATCCCTTGCGGTTTGCGATTCCACGTCTGATCAACTCGGCATTCGGGTAGAGGAATCCGTCGGTCGTCACCAGGGCGATATTGGGAGTCTCGGGGTCTCGTGACAACAATTCGCGCAACAGACGGGACACGGTGGATTTACCGACCGCGACGCTACCGGCAACTCCGATGACGAAGGGAGTGTGCGGTTTCGTGATTCCGAGAAATGCCGCGGTGTCGGCGTGGGTTTGGCGCGCAGCCCTGGCGTATCGGGCAAGAAGGTTTGTCAGCGGAATGTAGATGCTGTCGACCTCGTCGATATCGAGGCTGTCGCCGAGTCCTCGGATCCGCTCGATTTCCGTCGCCGACAGAGGAGAGGCCAAAGAGGACGCGAGTGCTGACCACCGGTGACGAGGAATCTCGTGGAACGGGGTCAACCCGATCGAACTGTCCGCCATTTGCTCAACGATACTCTGCTCGCGGGGCGGTTAGACTTGTCCCTATGTGCGGAATCGTCGGTTACGTGGGTCCTCGAGGTTCCCAGGAGGTCCTGCTCGGGGGGCTCGGGCGCTTGGAGTATCGCGGATACGACTCGGCGGGTGTTGCCATCATTTCGACCGACTTACAGACCCGTAAGCGCTCAGGAAAGCTTCAGACGCTGCGGGATGAGCTCATCGCCAATCCGCTCGATGACGGCCATACGGGCATCGGACACACGCGCTGGGCGACCCACGGGGCGCCAAACGACATCAACGCCCACCCTCACCTCGCGGACGGCGGCAAACTCGCTCTCATCCACAACGGAATCATCGAGAACTTTGCCGAGCTCAAGGCCGAGCTCGTAACCGAGGGAACCGAATTCACCTCCGAGACTGATTCTGAGGTGGCCGCCCACATGGTGGCTCGCGAATATCACCGAACTTCGAACCTCACGGAAGCAATGCGTGCCGTGGTCGCCCGTCTGGACGGAGCATTCACTCTTCTCGTCGTGCACGAGGATTCGCCTGGTGTCGTCGTCGGCGCGCGCCGCAACTCGCCACTCGTCATAGGTCTCGGCAAGGGCGAGAATTTCCTCGGAAGCGACGTCGCGGCCTTTGTCGAATACACGAGCGACGCTCTGGCCATCGGCCAGGACCAGATCGTGACGATTACGAAGGACGATGTCACGGTTATCGACTTTGACGGGAACTCCGTCACTCCCGAACCGTTCACCGTGACGTGGGACGTGTCCGCCGCTGACAAGGGTGGGTGGCCGTCGTTCATGGCGAAAGAGATTAGTGAAGAGCCGGCCGCGGTCGCCGACACAATTCGCGGCAGAATCAAGAACGGCGAGGTACACATAGAGGGCTTCGAGCCGTCTGCGTTCATCGATGTTGACCGGATCATCATCATCGCCTGTGGGACAGCGGCATATGCCGGACTCGTGGGAAAGTACGCGCTCGAACAGTGGGCGCGAATTCCCGTCGACGTGGAACTCAGCCACGAATTTCGTTATCGCGAACCCGTTATCTCGAATCGAACATTGATCGTCTCGGTGAGCCAATCGGGCGAAACGATGGACACGCTGATGGCCGTCAAATACGCACGCGAGGTCGGAGCCCGCACGCTGTCAATTTGTAATACGCAGGGTGCCACGATTCCGCGCGAGTCGGACGCGGTGATTTACACGCACGCAGGACCAGAGGTTGCCGTTGCGTCAACCAAGGCGTTTGTCGCACAAGTGACCGCGTTGTATCTGCTCGGAATTACTATTGCCCAGGCGAACGGCAAGGGGGACTCCAAAGTCCTCGCAGCCGTCGTTCGTGACCTGGAAGCAACGCCAGCAATGCTCGAGACGGTGCTTTTGCATGGCGAGCGCATCAAGGCTCTCGCTCAATGGATGGTGGATACACAGGCCATTTTGTTGTTGGGACGTCATGTTGGGTTTCCGATTGCCCTGGAGGGCGCCCTCAAATTGAAGGAACTTGCCTACATTCACGCGGAAGGGTTTGCCGCTGGCGAACTTAAGCACGGCCCCATCGCACTGATAGAGCCCGGACAAGTAGTGTTCGTCATCGTTCCGAGCCCCCGCGACCCACACTCTCTTCACTCAAAGGTTGTATCGAACATCCAAGAAATCCGAGCGCGCGGCGCTCGGGTAATCGCGATCGCCGAACAGGGCGACGCGGCTGTTCTCCCTTATGCCGACGAGGTCATTCCGATTCCATTGGCGTCTAGTTTTATTGAGCCGATCCTGGCGGTCGTCCCGTTGCATATTTTCGCGATGGAACTTGCGGCGGCGAAGGGGCTCGACGTCGACCAACCGCGCAACCTCGCCAAATCCGTCACGGTGGAATAACCATGGCGATCGTCGGGAACGGAATCGACGTCGTCGACATT
>WLFX01000042.1 GCA_009703545.1 Actinomycetota bacterium | reverse complement strand
CTTTGCGTTGGCACCTATTGGTTTGCAAGGGGCGTTTACGAGATAACCCTGCATCCTCGACCCGCTTCTTTCCGGCTTAGACGCACTGTCGAAACCGATCATCCCCATGCTGGGAGGCGAGTCACATTCCACACTGTTGAGTTTTCAAAACCCTTTCGGGTGCTTCACGATTATAGAACGCTCGTCCGACATCACTTATTCCCCGCGCAGACGTTTGGACTTCATCGCGCGCTCGGCCTCGCGCTTGTCTTCTTTTTCCCGCAGGGTGTGACGCTTGTCGTAGTCCTTTTTCCCCTTGGCGATCGCCAGTTCGACCTTGGCACGACCGTCCTTGAAATAAATCTTCAACGGGACGAGCGTGTACCCGCCGTCGTGGATGCGGTGCGAGATCTTGATGATCTCGGCACGGTGCAGCAACAACTTGCGCTTGCGCCTCGTCGCGTGGTTTGTCCACGTGCCCTGCGTGTACTCGGGGATGTGAACAGATTCCATCCACATTTCACCGTCGACAATCTGTGCCCAACCGTCAACGAGTGACGCCTTGCCCAAACGCAGTGCCTTGACTTCGGTACCGACCAGCGAGAGGCCGCACTCGAACGTGTCCTCGATGTGATAATCGTGGCGCGCCTTGCGGTTCGTCGCAACGACTTTTTCGCCTAGTTCCTTTGGCATGGCGCACCCCCTTTCCGGTCATCTGGTGAGTCCAAGCCCTCCAGTTTACATCCGGGTTAGACGCGAAGGTAACGAGAAATGGCGACGTAGGCGCTCGTCGCCGCAAGAACCGCGCCAGCGAAGAGCAACCCGGGGAACACAATCCAGATGTCGGCGAGCGTGATGAATGACGTCGTGGGCAGAGCTGACGCAAGAAACCCGTCGACGAAGAACACGACAATGCCTGCTATCGCGCCGCAGGCGAGAACTGACCCAATTGTCGCGGCCACAACTCCCTCCACAATGAATGGTGTTTGGATAAACCAGTTCGACGCACCGACGAGGCGCATGATTGCGAGTTCGCGACGACGAGAGAAGGCTGAGAGTCGGATTGTTGTCGCGATGAGCAACGCAGCGGCTACAAGCATCAATACCGCCAGGCCAACGGCCGTCAGACTCGCGGCGTTGAGCATTGAGAAAATCCCGTCGAGGTAGGACCGTTGGTCGATAACCGACTCGACGCCGCTCATACCGCCCAGCGCTTCAAAAATGAGGGCAGACTGCGTGGGGTCCTTGAGATTCACCCAAAATGTTTGGGGCAACAGGTCCGGCGTGACAAGGTCTACGACCGGACTTCCCTTGAACTGCTTGGTGAAGTTTTTGTAGGCATCGTCGTGGCTTTCGAAATACCACTTGTCGATATAGGGCGTGAGCGTGTCCGAATCCAGTTGCGCTTGGACCGCGGCGATCTGGTCAGCGCTCGCCTCTTGCTGGTCACATGCGCCAAGCGTCGAATACTGTGTACACAAATAAACCGCGACCTGCGCCTTGTCATACCAATACGACTTCATGTTGCCGATTTGCAATTGCAGCAATGCGGCCGAGCCTACGAACGTCAGCGAGACGAGGGTCACCAAGATGACCGAAACGACCATCGAGATATTGCGACGAACTCCATTCCAAGCCTCAATGAGGACGAAACTCATTTTCATAGTGGGTCTTCCTCGAGTCGATCGAGGTAGCTTAGGTCGACCGCTTCGCTCGTGGGCGTCATGGGGTCGAATGCTGGAATTGGGTCAAAGTCAATCGGTTCGATTGCGATGGGCTGCGAATCCGCGCGGGTGGGGAACGAGTCATCGACAAAGATCGGGTTCGCACGCGTCTGGTACTGACCACCTGCTTCGTCACGGACGATGCGTCCGTCACTCAGTTCAACGACCCGGCGCTTCATGTCGTTGACAATCGCGGTGTCGTGGGTGGCCATCAGAACCGTCGTTCCGGCGGCATTGATGTTGCGCAGCACGTCCATGATTCCGGCAGATGTCGCTGGGTCAAGGTTTCCGGTCGGTTCGTCGGCCAACAGAATTGCGGGTTTGTTCACCACCGCGCGGGCGATAGCGACTCGCTGTTGTTCACCTCCGGAAAGTTCGTGTGGAAGCCGATTTTCCTTGTTCCCCAACCCAACGAGCCCAAGAACCTCGGGGACGGCGTCATAGATGTAGGCCTCGCTCTGGCCGAGCACGCGGAGCGCGAACGCAACGTTGTCGAACACCGTCTTGGTCGGTAGAAGCCGGAAGTCTTGGAAAACCACGCCGAGGTTGCGGCGGTACGAGGGAACTTTGCGATTCGACAAGCGCCCGAGATCCTGGCCGAGGACGTGAATGATTCCGGTCGACGATCGCTCCTCGCGCAGGATGAGTCGCAAGAACGATGACTTACCGCTACCCGATGCGCCGACAAGAAAAACGAACTCCCCTGGCTTAACCTCAAGGGTCGCGTCGTGCAAGGCAGGCCGGTTTCCCGACTTATAGACCTTGGACACTCCATCAAAACGAATCATCCGCTTCAGCCTAAGCGCGGGCTTTCACCCAGCGTGGAGCGACACTCGGCCGACTAGTGCGTCTTCTGTTTCCGGTGGCGAATCCCCGCGGCGATAAACCCGTCGAGATCACCGTCAAAGACCGCTTGCGGACTGTTGACTTCGTAGTTCGTGCGAAGGTCTTTGACCATCTGATAGGGCGCAAGCACGTAGGAACGCATTTGATCACCCCACGACGCGGTGATGACACCCGCGAGTTCTTTTTTCTTTTTCGCTTCTTCTTCCTTTTGGATGAGCAAAAGGCGGCTCTGCAACACTCGAAGGGCAGCGGCCCGGTTTTGGATCTGACTCTTCTCGTTTTGGCACGACACAACGGTTCCCGTGGGAAGGTGGGTGATCCGAACCGCAGAGTCCGTCGTGTTGACCGACTGTCCGCCAGGGCCTGACGAGCGGAAAACGTCGACACGAATGTCCGAGTCGGGAATCTCGATCACTTCGGTCGCCGCCAACAGGGGTACGACCTCGACCGCGGCGAAAGACGTCTGGCGTTTACCCGCCGAGTTGAATGGGCTCATCCGAACGAGGCGATGCGTGCCCGCTTCGACCGATAGTGTTCCAAACGCAAACGGGGCATCGACTTCAAAGGTTGCGCTTTTAATTCCCGCCTCTTCGGCGTACGACGTGTCCAACACTCGCACCGAGTATTTGTGTTGTTCGGCCCAGCGCAGATACATCCGCAGAAGCATCTCGGCGAAATCCGCCGCGTCGACTCCACCCGCCCCGGATCGAATCGTCACAATTGCCGGCAGGGGGTCGTATTCGCCGTCGAGAAGGGTCTGGACCTCTAATGTGCCAATCACCGATTCAAGGGCAGAGAGTTCACCGAGTACCTCGGTCGCCGAATCGTCATCGCCGGCTTCTTTCGCCATGTCGAGAAGAACATCGAGATCATCTAGGCGTTGCTGAACATCGTTCACGAGGTCGCGCTGAGTCTGGGCGTGCGACAGGGCGCTGGTCACGGCCTGCGCCGATGCCTGGTCGTCCCAGAGGTCTGTCGCACCGGCCTTCTCGGAGAGCTCGGCAATGCGATTCGTCAGTTCGGGTAAATCCACGACACTGACGATGTCCGCGAACGACGAGCGAAGTGCCGCGATGCGGTCGGAAACGTCCAACGAAATCATGAGATTTCCAGACTACCCTTCGTCGCTTTGAGTCCCGATGTTTGGCCGTGCAGACGCGGTCGCCTCGAGCTGGATTCGAACCGGAAAGAACTGGTTACCGAGAGGCGGAGTCCACGTGGAACGGACCGTGACTCGAGCGGTCACCGAGTCGGGCGTTGATGCAGAAACAAGGCTGGTTCCGTCGTTCGACTCACTGACAAAAGCGCGCGCAGCACGACGAACCTGGGGGTTAGTCAACCGCACGGCTAGTGACGTTCCATCGAATTGCGCGGTGAGTGGATCGAACGATTCGGCGCCGACGAGTGCCGCCATGTCGGCGGTGGATTGAAGGCTCGTTCGCGCCAACGCCAAATCAGTCGAATCGATGATACCCACAACCGCGATGCCGCACAGTGCAACCAGCCCAGCAACCATGGGCAGGAGCGAACCACGTTCGCTCATCGATTCACTGATGTGAGGGAGACGCGTGCGGTTGCGCTTCGGGACACTGTGACGCGTGGCGCGATATCGATTCCGGGGAGAGCGGGGATGAACAGCGACGGCACATCAAGGTGAACGGTCAGTGTGACAAGAGACCCTCGTTGCAGGCAGTTCCTGCGTGAGCAATCGAGTTCCCATTGAGGCGTGGTGTCGGTCAGACCGTGATCATCGATTATCAACGCCGTGATGGCGCGCACCTGTTCCAGACCGCCATTCGTCGATGCCGCTCGGGTAAACGCTCGCACCCCATGCCGCGCGGCGGTTGTCGCCGCGAAGGTGGCCGACGCAATTTGACTCGTGGTCACCGTCAACGCAACGAGAGGCACGAAAAGGGCGATAGACGCAACGATGAATTCAAGGCTCGCGCTTCCCCGCTCTGTCATCACATGCATGCACGAAGTTTTTCGCGGCCGTCCGAATGGCGCTCCCGCCGTCCACAGGGTTAGCGCGCGGCGGTTCGAATCAACTTCTTATTGACGAATTCGTCTAGCCCGAAGTGTCCTAGTTCGCGACCGAAACCAGATTTCTTGATCCCGCCGAACGGAAGGTCGACATGCGAATCGGTGTTCTCGTTGATGTACACCATTCCCGATTCGAGCCGATCCGCGACGTAACTGGTGTCGTCGGGATTAGCCCCAAACACGGCGCCGGACAGCCCGAATTCGGAACCGTTCGCCAACGCGATCGCCTCATCTTTGTCCGCCACGCGGTAGACCACGGCGACGGGGCCGAACAGTTCTTCGCTGAATGCTCGGGCCGCTGGTGTGACATTGGTTAGAAGCGTGGGCGCCATGAACGACCCGACATCTCCGATCCTGTGACCACCCATGACGAGGGTTGCCCCGTTGGCGATGGCGTCGTCAACCTGCCCAATCAGTTCCTCAACGGCGTCGAGCGACGACAGAGGCCCAAGGTTTGTCTCGGAGTCACGGGGGTCTCCCGCGATATAGGTCTGCAACTGTGACGCAAAGCCGTCGACGAATCGGTCGTATACGGAATCGACAACGATGAATCGTTTCGCGGCGGTACACGCTTGTCCGGCATTGCTCATGCGGCCCGACGCTGCGGCCGCGATGGTGACGTCGAGATTCTCATCGTCCAGGACGATGAACGGGTCGCTTCCGCCCAACTCGAGCACGACCTTTTTCAACGCCCGACCGGCGGCTTGTGCGACGGCGGCTCCCGCCTTCTCGCTTCCCGTCAGCGAAACCCCCTGAACACGAGGATCGGCGATGATGGTCTCGATGTCGCGACTCTCGACAAAAAGGTTGATGTATGCGCCATCCGGCAACCCGGCGTCTCTGAAAATCTGTTCCTGAGCAAGAGCGGACTCGGGGCAGTTGCTCGCGTGCTTGAGGATGACGGTGTTACCAATGAGCAGGTTCGGGCCGGCAAATCGTGCGACCTGATAGTAGGGATAGTTCCACGGCATGATTCCGAGGAGGACGCCGAGCGATTGTGACCGGACAATCGCGTGCCCACCAGACATTGGGTGCATGTCCTGATCCTCAAGGAAACCGGGACCGTGGGTGGCGTAGAACTCGTAGATGTCCCCGACGAATCCGGCTTCGCCCCTTCCCTGTCGCACCGGTTTTCCCATTTCACGCGCGATGATGTCCGCGAGCTCATTTTTCCGCTCGCGATACAAATCCGCGACACGCTGAAGCACGGTGGCGCGCTCGGCGAGAGGTGTCGCACTCCACGACGCATGGGCAGCATCGGCCCGCAAAATCGCATCGGAGATATCGGTCGGTGTCGCACTCGGGAATTCGCGTTCGACGATTCCGGTGGCGGGATTAGTGACGGCATAGGGCATACATTCATTGTCGTTCATCGTCTACGAAAAAGTTGTTTATCGTCGAACGATTCGCAGTATCGTAACTGAGAGTGTTCAAATGAAGCGAGGTTCCGTGGGCGATTTGAGTGGTGTTCACTCGCAAGTTTTTCGACCGCTCCCCGACGTCCTGCGGGCCGAGGCGATTGTCGCTCGTCTGTCGACCGCAATCTCCCTCGGTCTTCTCCGTCGAGGCGAACAACTACCCGTCGAGAATCAGTTGACGACCATGTTCGGTGTCGCCACTGCCACGGTCCGCGACGCGCTCCAGGAGTTGCGCGACCAAGGAATCATCGAAACGAGGCGCGGGCGAAGTGGTGGTACGTTCATCGTCGGCTACCCCCGCACGAACGGCGAGGCGCTGCGTCAGCGACTGTTGAGATTATCGATGGCGGAGTTGCGGGATATGGAAGACGAACATTTAGCCACCGCTCTTGCCGCCGCGCAACTCGTCATCGAGCGAGCGTTCCCTCACGACATCGACCGCCTCGAACGAATTGCACGCACCATGGGCGAAGCCACAACGACCGAGTCCTGTTTGCGTGCTGACAGTAGATTCCAGGCCGAACTTGCGGTGCTCTCCCAGTCTGAACGTCTTTTGGCGACGCAGATGCGATTGTTGACCGAATCGATTGAAATTGTTTGGACAGTACTCACGGTCGAATCCGACAAACAGTGGACGATGAACGATCACCTTGTCATCGTGACGGCGCTGCGAGAGGGAAATCTCGCGGCTGCTCAACGGGCAATTCGTGAACACATTTCGCGCGATTTTTATCGACTCGTTGCCGCCCGACTCGATACGTTGTACCCCATTGGGCCAACACATGAGTGAGATGCGTGGTGAGGTAGAACGCGCGAGTCACGCAATCGGCGAGTGGTACGCCGCGATCTATCGGGATTTGAACGTTATGGCGTTGGAGTGTGAACACAATCTGCGCGATGCACGGGGTGCACGAAGTGAATTGTTGGAGCGCCATCTGCGCGCAATCCAACCAGCCACCGCTGCATTTCTGGCGCGTCACGCGATTCCCATGGCCGCGGGAATAGTTCTCGGTCCAGACATTGTGGACAATAATTTCGGAGCAGTCGAATGGTGGCGGCGCAGCGACTCGGGGTCGACACATCGCCTCGTGTTGAACCTTTCTCCCACTGACCCAGGTTTCTATGATTTCGTGACCTACGAATGGTTTGCCGAAGTCGTCTCGACCGGCAAGCCGGCAATTCAGGGTCCGTACCTCGACTACGCAGGGATGGACAAATACATTCTGACCGCCATGGTTCCCCTGTCCTTGGATGGCGTGCTCATCGGTACCGCGGGATGCGATACGGAGGTGAGGGATTTGGAAACTATCGTCATGCCGATTTTGCGCACAATCCCTGGGGACGCCGCACTCGTATCGAAATTCGATCGAATCGTCGTCGGAAACTCGGGCCGCTTTCTGGTGGGAAACCGAGTCGGCGCGTTACCAAAGGATTCAATCCGATGGGAAATCCCTGGGCCGGCACTCGGCTTACAACTCGTGGCGACGCCGCGAGAAATGAATTATTAGCGCGCCGTCCGAACCAGTTTCGTTTGGTCAACGAACGACTGAAACAGAGCGCGACGGTCGGACGCTGAACCATCATCATCCTCGGGGTGCCACTGGACTCCGACGACCCATCGTGCGGACGGCATTTCCGTGCCCTCGACGATTCCGTCCTCGGCACGAGCGGTGACGACAAGCCCATCAGCCACTCTATTGACGGCCTGGTGGTGCCCCGAGCGAACCGCAACTCGATCGCGACCAAAAATCTCGTGAATCTTGGTACCCGGTTCGAGGATGACGGGTTCGTCCTTAAACATCGGGTCACCCGAACCGCCTCGATGTGGATGGAAG
>WLFX01000041.1 GCA_009703545.1 Actinomycetota bacterium | reverse complement strand
GTGAGGGTGGCGATGGATGCTCCGGGCAAGACAGAGCCGAGGGCGAAGGCTGCGAGCGTCAGAACGCCCTGCCAGATTCCGACGGGAAGAGCCGCGAATGCGACTCCCCACCCGAGAGAGGCAGCGAAGGCGATTGATGCGAATCCGTCGAGAATGGATTTGAGCACGAGCTGGTCGATTCCCATGCCCATCCCGTCACTGAAGGCGCCGAGAATTGCCAGTGGTCCGATTGCAAAAATGAGCGACGCATCCACGAAACCCTGAATAAATCGATCGCGGACAGAATTTGCTGTGCCACCCGATTTTGCTCCGACTTTGGCGTGCAGGAAAGACCCGAAGGCTTCGAGACGGGCTTCGATTCCGACGAGGGAACCGATGATGCTTCCAACGAGAAGTGCGCCGACGATGATGAGAAACGGGGCGGCTGGCCCGACCGCCGCGACGAGTTCGGCATCGCCGAGTGACGCAAGATTCAGTCCGCCCATGACCAGGGTGATGAGGCCAAGAGCATCGGTGACGACGCGGTTAGTGCGTTCCGGCAATTTTGAGCCAATAGCCACGCCGACGGTGGAACCTGTCACGATTGTTCCGATGTTGATAAGTGTGCCGAGTCCGATCATGTCTCTCATTATCCCGAACGGGGCAATCGCCATGTTCACGGCCACTTTCGAACCGTTGGAAAAACGCATTTTCCCTAAACGCTTTAAAACGGCAAACTTGTATTCATGACGAAAGTCTCCCCTTCGAAAAATCTTGCAAACGACGCTATCGAATTGGTAGATCGCTGGCTGACTGCGGCGGAAACATTCCCCACCGACGTGAGCGCAACCAGACTGGCCGGTGTGCTCAGAGACCCCGACGGTCTTGCGTTCACCGTCGGGTTCGTCGACGGCGTGGTTCGCCCGGAAGACGTGCGAGTCGCCGCACGCACGTTGCGCAAAATTGCGCCCAGAGTTCCCGCTTTCTTGCCCTGGTTCATGCGCGTCGCGGTTCGACTTGGTGGAGTTCTTGCACCGATTCTTCCGAGAGTCGTCATCCCGATAGCCCGAATCGTGTTGCGAAAAATGGTGGGCCATCTCATCGTCGATGCGACCCCTTCAAAACTCGGTTCGGTTATCTCGAAGCTGAAGAAGCCCGGTGTCCGACTCAACATCAATCTCTTGGGTGAGGCCGTGCTCGGTGAACGCGAAGCGGCAAAGCGCTTGGCGGGCACGACCGCCCTCCTTCAACGCGACGATGTCGATTACGTCTCCATCAAGGTGTCGGCGACGGTTGCACCGCATTCGCCGTGGTCGTACGACCAGAACGTCGCGAACGTCGTCGAACGCCTCCTGCCGCTTTACAAACTCGCCGCCAAGGGTAAAAACCCGACGTTCATCAATCTCGATATGGAAGAGTTCAAGGACCTCGACATCACCATCGCGGTCTTCACCACGATTTTGGATCGCCCCGAATTCCTCACACTCGAGGCCGGAATCGTGCTGCAGGCTTACCTGCCCGATGCCCTCGCCGCGATGATGCATCTGCAAAAGTGGTCGGCTGCGCGTCGCTCTCGAGGCGGAGCGGGGATCAAGGTGCGCGTTGTCAAGGGAGCGAACTTGCCCATGGAACGTGTCGAGTCGGCAGTGCACGGTTGGCCACTCGCGACGTGGTCGACCAAGCAAGAGAGCGACACGAACTACAAGCGGGTCATCAACTTCGCTCTCGAGGCTTCACGGATTGAGAACGTGCGCATCGGTGTGGCCGGCCACAATCTTTTCGATATTGCCTATTCGTGGCTCCTTGCCCAGAAGCGTGGAGTTCAATCGGGAATCGAATTCGAGATGCTCCTGGGAATGGCGCCGGGTCAAGCCGAAGCGGTCAAGCGCGATGTTGGCGGGCTCCTCTTGTACACGCCCGTTGTTCATCCCGCCGAATTCGACGTCGCCATCGCGTACCTGATTCGACGACTCGAGGAAGGCGCCAGTGAGGACAATTTCATGTCGGCGGTCTTCGAACTGTCACACAATGAGACCCTGTTCGAACGCGAAAAGAATCGCTTCATCGCCTCACTCAAGGCCCTCGACACCAAAGTCCCCGCGTCGAACCGCGTCCAGGATCGCCGCGCGAAACACGCACCGATGCCGACGGACTCGTTCCGCAACGCGGCCGATACCGACCCTGCCATCGCCGCGAACCGCGAATGGGGAGCTGCGATTATTTCGCGTATCGAGAAGTCGAAAGCGGGGGAAAAGACCGTCACGGCAAACCTCGTGAAGACCACGAAACAACTCGATGGCGTCATAACGCGGGCAATTACCAAAGGTGCATCCTGGAGCAAGCTTCCCGCCGTCAAGCGCGCGGCAATCCTGCACAAAGCGGGTGAAATGCTCGAAGCACGACGTGCGGAATTGATTGAGGTCATGGCGAGCGAAACGGGAAAGACGCTCGACCAATCCGACCCGGAGGTAACGGAAGCGATTGACTTCGCGCACTACTACGCAGAAAGCGCGAAGGTGCTCGAGTCCATGGACGGGGCGAGGTTCATTCCCGTCAGGCTGACGGTCGTCGCACCGCCGTGGAATTTCCCCGTGGCGATTCCCGCGGGTTCGACCCTCGCCGCTCTTGCGGCCGGCTCTCCCGTGATTATCAAGCCCGCGACCCTTGCCCGCCGCAGCGGTGCGGTGATGGTCGAGGCGTTATGGGCCGCGGGTGTTCCACGCGACGCGTTGCAATTGGTGACGTTCGCCGACCGATCACTGGGTTCGACGTTGATGGCTGACCCACGCGTTGAGCGAGTCATTCTCACGGGAGGCTATGAGACGGCAGAGGCTTTCCGTGAACTTCGTCACGACCTGCCATTGCTTGCCGAAACGAGCGGCAAGAACGCCATCATCGTGACGCCCAGCGCCGATCTCGATCTGGCGGCCAAGGACGTCATCTCCTCGGCATTCGGTCACTCGGGGCAAAAATGTTCCGCCGCCTCGCTCGTTATCATGGTCGGATCTGTCGCCACCTCCGCCCGTTTCCGCAATCAACTGGTTGACGGTGTAACGAGCCTGAACGTCGGATATCCGTCGGACCCGACGACCCAGATGGGACCGATCATCAGCCCGGCGTCTGGGAAGTTGCTTTCTGCGTTGACGACATGTGGTCCCGGCGAATCGTGGCTGGTCGAACCAACGAAACTGGACAAGTCCGGTCAATTGTGGACTCCTGGCGTGCGCGACGGCGTTGCCGCGGGAAGCGAGTTTCACCTGACCGAGTACTTCGGTCCAATTCTGGGCCTCATGACAGCCCGAACGCTGGACGAGGCGATTGGAATGGTGAATGCAATCGATTACGGACTCACCTCAGGACTGCACTCGCTGAGTTCCGGTGAGATTGAACGGTGGCTCGACACCGTTGACGGCGGAAACCTTTACGTCAACCGAGGAACGACGGGCGCAATCGTGCAACGCCAGCCGTTCGGTGGCTGGAAGAAATCTTCGGTGGGGGCGGGAGCGAAGGCCGGTGGACCGAACTACTTGTTCGGGCTTGGTTCGTGGGTAGACGCCGAAACCCGAGCGCGCGGTGCGGACGTTACCGTCGAACGTGTTCAGGCGTTGATCGCGGCACTTCCCGATTTCGACACAGTGACAGTGTCTGGTCAGGCCTGGCTGACGCGCGCCGCCCGTTTCGACGAAGTGACGTGGCACAACGAATTCGGGGCAGCGCGGGACGTTTCTAACGTCGGTGTCGAACGTAACGTGTTCCGTTATCGCCGATTCCCCGAACCCGTCATCGTTCGATTCTCGGACGGTGCGGAACCCACCGAATTCTTGCGGGTGCTACTTGCGGCTTTCCGTGCGGGGAATATCCCTCTGGTTTCAGCTTCGGCGTGGCTCGAAAACAAAATCGTTCGATCGTTGGGCGAACTAGGCGTGTCCGTTGAAATCCAGACCGAGCATGAATGGCGAGAGGACCTCGGTCGTCGCGAAAAGGAACTCTCGGGGCGACGTATTCGGCTTGTCGGGGGGTCACCCGCGGCGATCATGATGGCAACGGGCGGGCGTCCCGACCTCGCAATCTGGTCAGGCCCAGTTGTAACCGCCGGTCGAATCGAGATGCTTCCGTTCCTGCGAGAGCAAGCGGTCAGCATCACCGCACACCGGTTTGGGACGCCGAATCATCTGACCGATGACATCGAAATGGGGCTGCTCTCGTAATCCAGTCATTGTTCGAAAGGTTCGTCGCCGCAAACCTGCCCGGCGAACCGATGGATGATGAGCCCCGCAGCGTTATTCAGTGACCACCGTCGCGGAGATGGTTTCCCACGCTTGGTAGGCAATCCACAGAGACGACAGGTCCGCGGATCGGCCAATCTTCAGCCCCGTTTGCTCTTCGATTTTGCCCAATCGATACGACAGCGTTTGTTTGTGAATGAACAATTCGTCGGCGGTTTCCTTCCACTTACGATCATTTCGCAGGAACGCGAACAGGGTTTCGCGCAACATGATGGAACGCGTGCTCTCTTCGGCCAAGGGACCGAGGACTCCTCGCACAATTTCTGTCGCCTCGCGGCGTGAACGCGTGAGAACGGACACGGTCGAACCGTCGAATTCGGTCCATCTTCGGTCGTTATGTTGGGCGGCTGCCAGAACCTTCCCCGCTTCAACCGCCGCGGCGCGCGTATCCGCGAAATCGGCAAACACCGAGGACACGCCAGCGCTTGCCGAGACGGCGGCAAGAAGGGTTCGAACCGCCTCGATCTCACCGCTCGGCACTAGCGCAAGAAACGTGATTCTGCCTAACCCAGCGATGATGGGCAGTTTGTTCACGGCGAGCACTCGTGCGAAGGCGGGGCCGTCAGCTACTGGGACAGACACGAGAACGAAGCCATCGGACGGTAAATGAGGGGCGAGGAACTCGTGTGTCTCAGGAAGTGTGACGCCGTTCAACAGCGAGAGCATCAGTCGCGCGGAAATCTCAGCTCGCCTGTCGGCGCTGTTGAGGATTCGGTCAACGAGCACTTCGAGAATCTTCATGAGGTGAATCAGGATGAAGCTCTCAATGCTCTCCCCAGCGAATTCGGTAATGGTCAGAACAGCCTTGTGTGCTCCGTGAAGGTCATAATCGTGACTCGACTTGGCCGGGTCGTGATCAGCGGATTCCGAGCCGACAACGACAATTCCTGTTGAAACATCGGTGACCCGAATTCCGATACCCAAGAGTTGTGCGAGTCGTCCAACCAGGGCGTCGCTGTCCTCATCCGCATAGGCGGCGGTGTGGTACAGCTTGCTCAACGTCAAGACCTGGAGTGTTTGTTCGTGCGAGTTTGCCGCCGCGACGTGGCGTGCAACGACCGCGTAGGGAACCTGTTCGGCCGCAAGTAGAACTGGGAAATTGCATCGGTCCGCTGCGTCGAACATTTCGCTGGTGAGTGGTGGGGCGAGAGTGTGGTCGCCGATCATGATTCCGGCGAGACCGGCACCGTTCAGTCGTTCAATGAATGCCACCTGTCCGACGGCATCGGCGGGCACGCACAGCCCTACGGTCATAAGGAGTTCGTGCGGCCCAAGCCAGTTCTCGGGGTTTGGCATTTCGCAACTGTGCGCCCACAACACCCGCCGGTCGCCGCCTTTTTCCCCCGCGAGAAAATGTGAATCCAGACTCGCGGTGGCAACGATGTCGGCAATGGTCAGACCACCCGCTAATTCCATAGTCGTCAGTGTAGGCGTCCTGAACTATGAAACCGAGGGCTTATTCATATCGTCACACAACAAATGTTCGCTTGACCGTGCCCATTTATGCAAAACAAGCTACGCGACGCGAGCCCCTCTATTTAAAGGCCTCGTCGTCGGAGTAGGGGAACCACCAGAAATTCTGTTCAGACGAGTGTGCGTCAACCATCATGAATTTTGTGTGACGGAAGGTGTCCAGCCCTTCAGCGCCCAGTTGGCGGCCGATTCCTGACATCTTGCGACCGCCGAACGGGCCGGCGTCGTTATCGAGGAGAGGTGCGTTCACCCAGACCATGCCGGCAACGATTTCGTTCACCGCCCGGTCAATCTCGACAACATCGGTCGAATACAAATTGGAGCCCAATCCAAACGGCGAGCCGTTCGCCAGATCGAGCGCTTCGTCGAAACTCGACACACGGTACACGGCCACAGCGGGACCAAAGATCTCCTGCTGATAAATATCCATGTCCCGAGTGACGTTTTCCACGACCGTCGGTTCGTGGAAGAAGCCGTTCGCCAATTCGCTGTCACCGAGCGTCGGGCGTCCGCCGCCAAGGGTGACAGTCGCTCCCTGCTCGACGGCACGAGCGATGACGCCTTCCATTCGCGTGAGTTCGCGCCCGTTCTCCATTGGCCCAACATCCACCTTTTCGAGCGGGTGTCCTTGGCGCAGTGCCGCAACATGACCGGTGAACAACCGCATGAATTCGTCGTAGATGTCGTTGTGAACAATGAGCTTCTCGGTCGAGGTACACACTTGCCCGCAATTGATAAACGCGGCAAATGCCGCTCCTCGCGCGGCGACATCCAATTTCGCTGACGGCATGACGATGAAGGGGTCGCTACCTGACGCTTCGATGATGCACGGCTTGAACTGTTCTCCGCAGGATTTCGCAACAATCTTTCCGGTGGGCACGCTGCCCGTGAACGAAATTTGATGCGTGTCTTTGTGGTTCACGAGCTGGACAGAGGTCGGGGCCGTTCCTGGAACGACCTGGACCAATCCGGCCGGGAGCACGTCGAACGCTTCGGCGAATGCGAGTGTCGTGAGTGTCGCCCATTCGGAAGGCTTGATGATGATGGCGTTTCCAGCCGCAAGCGCCGCCGCACCCGTCCACATAGCCAACACGACGGGATAGTTTGCGGGAAGGATGATGACGGCGGTGCCCATCGGCTCTTTGAGCGTGTAATGGAATTGACCAGCGGTCGCGGTTCCGTGCACGGTACCGATCGAGTGCCGCCCAATTTCTGCGTAGTAGTCCATCGCGGTGATGGCCCAACTCACCTCGTCGAAACTCTCTTTAAACGGTTTACCCGTTTCGGTGGAAAGGATTTCGGCCACAACGCGCTGATTCTCTCGAACTTTGCGCGCAGCTTCGTGGATGTGTTCAGCGCGTTCCAGGGCCGAAAGCGCATTCCATTTCTTTTGCGCGGAGTTTGCATCTGCAACAACCCGATCCACCTGCGCCTCGGTGAGATCGGAGATCTCACCGAGGACGCCGGCGGTCGATGGGTCGAGCACGTCAGCAAATTTTGCTCCAGCCGCTCGTTCGAGCCCCGACTTTCCGAAAAATTGGTTGTTCAGGGTTGCGATTTTTTCGTGGACCTGTGGCGTTCCACGACGGGCGGTGTTGCTCATTGTTGTTTCCTTTGAATCGTTGTTTAGGAGATGGGCTTGGCGTCAGCGTCGAGGTTGGCGTCAGCCTTGTCGACAATCGCGCGTTCGGCCTTCATGTCCATGCTCTGGCACAGCACCCAGTAGAGGATGCCTCCAACGGGGATGCCGACGAAGAATGCGATGTCAACGCCACCCAGAGCCGCAGCGACCGGGCCGGTGTAGAACGGAAGAATCATGAATGGAATCATGATCGCAAAGGTGACAAGGTATGCCACGATTCCCCGCATGTTCCAGTTGCCATAGATTCCCGCGCGCGAGAACATCTCGCGAATCGAGTAGTGACCACGACGGACCAGGAAGAAGTCGGTGAGGTTGATCGCGGTCCATGGTGCCATCAGGTACGACAGCACAACGAGAATCGTCCAGAAACTTGTGTTGAGGAAGTCCGCAGGCATGTAGGCCCCGGCGTAGGTTGAGGTCAATCCAACGAGCAGAATCGTCCAGATTCGCACCTGTCGGGTCGGAAGCACCTTTCGAATGCTGTCCATCGCCGT
>WLFX01000040.1 GCA_009703545.1 Actinomycetota bacterium | reverse complement strand
TAAGGAATGAGGCCGGCCAATGTTGAGCGCTGAAGACATTGTTAACAAACAATTCAAGACGAAACGCGATGGTTATGACCCCGATGATGTTGATGACTTCCTCGATGAGGTCGTCAAGGAACTTCGTCGCATCCAAATTGAAAACGATGGACTGAACCAAAAGATATTGGCCTCCGAATCGCGTGTCGCGGAACTCCAACGCAGCGGAGGGCCCCTCGCAGCAGGCCCCATTGTGGGAACTGCAGAGACTGGAACGTCGAGTCAATTGCTCCAACTCGCTCGCAAACTGCACGACCAGCACATCCAAGAGGGATACACCGAGCGCGACCGGATTATCGAAGAGGGCAAGAACCACGTCACGCGGATGTTAGCCGAGGCAGAACTTCGTCAGCGCAACGAAATCAACGTCCTCGACCAGCAACGCATTGCGGTCGAACGTGAAATCGAACGGCTCAAACAGTTCGAGAAAGAGTATCGTCAGCACCTCAAGCAGCACCTCGAAAAGCAGCTTGCGGATCTGGCCAACAGCGGTCAGGAATCCGCCAACTCTTTCTAGTCGCGATGCCACAGCATCGTTCGCTTCCGGTGCCTGACGGTCTCGTCGGGGAACGAGTTGACGTTGCCGTCGCTAAATTGATGGGATTTTCGCGCACCTTCGCGGGCGAGGTCATTGAACGCGGTGGTGTCGAAGTTGCCGGGAGGGTGGCGACTAAGTCCGACCGATTGTCAGCAGACGTATTGCTGTCAATTGTCTGGGATGACCCGCGCGAACCCGAGATTGTGCCAGTGGTTATTGCCGACATGCAGATTGTCTATGACGATGCCGACATCGTCATTGTGAGTAAGCCCCCTTTTCTCGCCGCACATCCCTCGCTTGGCTGGGAAGGCGACACGGTGCTCGGAGCTCTCGCGGGTGCAGGGTATCGAATCGCAACGTCGGGTCCGCCGGAACGCCAAGGAATCGTGCACCGACTCGATGTCGGAACGTCGGGACTCATGATTGTGGCCAAGAGCGAGATCGCCTATTCGGTGATGAAGCGAAAGTTTAAGGATCGGGAAGTGTTCAAGGAATATCACGCCCTTGTTCAAGGCGAAATGGTGCCTCCCTCGGGGACGATTGACGCCCCGATTGGTCGTCACCCCGGATCCGCATGGAAATTCGCGGTCACCCACGATGGGCGAAATGCGATTACCCACTTTGACACACTCGCGAATTATCCGACAGCAACGCTATTGTCGGTTGGGCTCGAGACTGGTCGCACCCATCAGATTCGTGTCCACATGGCTGCTCAGCGACATCCACTCGTCGGCGATTCGTTATACGGGGCAAACCCGACCATCGCGACCAAACTCGAATTGACACGTCAATGGCTCCACGCCGTCCGGCTTCGATTCAATCACCCCACGACGGGGGATGAACTCGAGATAACGAGCGACTACGCGCCAGATTTGGCACATTCGCTGGAACTTCTCACAACTCGCTGACGCGCCTCACGGACCCGTCCGCCGACCGACCTAAACTGAAAGTCCGCTATCGCGAAAGGAGTCTCCGTGTCGAATTCGTTCGTTCATCTGCACGTTCACACGGACAACTCCATGCTCGACGGCGCGGCGCGCATCGGCAGCCTGTTGGACGAGGTGGTGGCGCAGCAGATGCCCGCCATTGCGATGACTGACCATGGGAGCCTATTCGGCGCGTTCGAGATGTGGAAGCAGGCGAAAGACCGGGATATCAAGGCGATCATCGGTCTCGAGGCCTACTTCGCCCCTGAGGGACGCCACCACAAAAAGCCCGTCCAGTGGACAGACGGCGGTGATAACGATGTTTCTGCGCGCGGAGCATATACGCACCTCACACTCCTCAGCGAGACCACCGCGGGAATGCACAATCTCTTCTCGATGTCGACGTCGTCCTATATCGAAGGCTTTTATCACAAGCCCCGTATCGACCTCGACCTCCTCAGCACGCACTCTAAAGGAATTATCGCCACGAGCGGGTGCGTGGCAGGCGAGATTCAAACCAAAATTCGTATCGGCGATTATGACGGTGCCAAACGTGCGGCCGAAACAATGCGCGACATTTTGGGCAAAGAGAACTTTTTCATTGAAATCATGGACCACGGTTTGCCCATCGAGCGAGCTGGAATAAAGGATTTATTGCGGCTCGCGAAGGAACTCGACCTGCCCCTCGTCTTGACGAACGATCTGCACTACACCCACGCGCACGACGCGAAGTCGCACGCCGCTCTGTTGTGTGTTCAATCCGGTACGACACTGCTTGAGGAGAAGCGGTTCAAGTTTGAAGCCGATGATTATTACCTCAAGTCAGCGGCCCAAATGCGGTCGTTGTTCCCCGACCACCCCGAGGCCGCCGACAACACGCTGCTCATTGCCGAGCGGTGCAATGTCGAATTTGACACGTCGGTCAGTCACATGCCTCAATTTCCGATTGAACCGGGGGATACCGAGGCGGCGGCATTCGAGCGCGAGGTTATCACCGGTCTCTCGTATCGATATCCCGACGGACTGACCCCCGAAATCGAAGAACGCGCACGATACGAGATCGACGTCATCACAAGTAAAGGATTTCCTGGCTATTACCTCGTCGTTGCGGACTTTGTTAAATGGGCCCGCGAAAATGGCGTTCGCGTTGGGCCCGGTCGTGGGTCAGGTGCAGGATCTCTCGCCGCTTTCGCCATGCGAATCACCGACCTCGATCCGATTGAACACGGACTACTTTTTGAGCGTTTTCTCAACCCCGAACGTGAATCGATGCCCGACTTCGATATTGACTTCTCAACGAGGCGACGCGACGACGTAAAACGCTATGTGACGAGCAAGTATGGCTCTGACCGTGTCGCGCAAATCGCGACATTCAACATCATCAAGGCGAAACAAGCACTCAAGGATGCTTCGCGCGTCATGGGTTTCCCCTATGGCATGGGCGAGAAACTGTCGAAGGCGGTCCCGCCGATGATTGCGGGTCGTGACATGTCTCTCGGCGAGATGTACGACACCGACAACCCTCGCTACAAAGAAGCGGCCCAATTCCGCGAGGTGATTGAGGAATCGGCTGACACCAAAGCGGTCTTTGAGACGGCGCTCGGTCTCGAAAACATCAAGCGAAACACTGGAGTGCACGCTGCCGGTGTCATCATGTCGGACACTCCACTCGCCGACATCGTCCCGCTCATGATGCGCGACAACGACGGTCAAATCATCACGCAGTTTGATTACCCGACGTGCGAAAAGCTCGGGCTCATCAAGATGGACTTCCTGGGGCTACGAAACCTCGACATTCTCGACGACGCGCTCATCAACATCAAGCGAAACCGAGGCATCGACCTCGTTCTCGAGGACCTCGACTTCAACGACCCGGGCGTTTACGAACTCCTGTCGACGGGCGAGACACTCGGGATCTTCCAGCTCGATTCGCCACCAATGCGACAGCTTCTCAAACAGATGCGTCCCGACCATTTCGAGGACATTTCCGCCGTGCTTGCGCTCTATCGACCGGGCCCGATGGGCGCGAAGTCACACACCAATTACGCGATGCGCAAACAGGGGCAACAAGCGATCACGCCCATCCACCCCGAACTCGCGGAATCCCTCGCGGACATCCTCGGACCGACCTACGGTCTCATCGTCTATCAAGAACAGGTGATGGAAATCGCCCAGCGGGTGGCCGGTTATTCGCTCGGACAGGCCGATAACCTTCGTCGGGCAATGGGAAAGAAGAGCAAGGAAACGCTCGACAAAGAATTCCCTTTGTTTTCCGCGGGAATGTTGGAGCGCGGCTACACCAAACCGGCAATCAAGACGTTGTGGGACATCCTCGTCCCGTTCTCGGATTACGCGTTCAACAAGTCACACTCCGCCGCTTACGGAGTGATCGCCTACTTCACCGCCTATCTCAAAGCGCATTACCCCGCTGAATTCATTGCGGCACTTCTTACCTCCGTCGGAGACGATCGTGACAAGTTGGGAGGCTATCTCGTCGAGGCTCGTCGTATGGGTGTGACTGTTCTGCCTCCGGACATCAACGAGTCCGACCTGTATTTCACCGCGGTCGGTGACGACGTTCGTTTCGGGCTTGGTTCTATCAAGAACGTCGGCGAGAACGTGGTGTCTCACGTGACAACGGAACGAACCTCGGGGGGCGAGTACACCTCGGTGGACAACTTCCTTAGTCGTGTTCCGTTGCCCGCGCTCAACAAACGCACCATCGAGTCACTGTTCAAATCCGGAGCATTCGACCGTTTCGGTCACACACGCCGAGCCCTCATCGAGGTCCACGAAAAGGTAGTTGACGACGCGACACGTGAAAAGAAGGACGCGTCGAAGGGTGATGTTGGCTTTGATTTCGGAGACCTATTCGATCAACCGGTGCAATTGATTCCGGATCGACCCGAATGGCCGCGCAAGACCAAACTCGAATTCGAACGCGAAATGTTGGGGTTGTATGTTTCCGATCACCCACTGAACGGTCAAGAGACGATTCTTCAGCGTCACCGAACGTTGTACGTTAGCGATCTCACCGCTATCCCCAAAGTTGCTGACAGCGACGGTGACGAAACCGAGTGGGAACTGCAGGGAGCGTCGGAAGACGACGTGATCACGCTGACCGGGCTTCTCCGAAACATCGAACATCGCACGGCACGAGCGTCAGGAAAGCAATACGCCTCTGCCGTTCTCGAAGACATGTCGGGATCCATCGATTTGTCGATTCTGGGAAAGGCCTACGACGACCTTCGCCCGCTGCTCGTCAACGATTCCTTGGTCGCCATCAGTGGGCGCGTTCGACTCCGCGAACAGTTCCTCTCGATGATGGTTCGGAATGTGAAACACCTCGACGTTTCTCAGGACGCGGAGGTGTCCATCATCCGAGTTCAAGTTCCATCGGAACATTCGACCGCGACACTAATCGCAGAGTTGGACGATGTACTTAAGAGACATCCGGGCGATGCCGAGGTGGAACTCCGACTGCGTCATGCGACGGGAATCCAGGTGTTCACACTGCCCCACCGCGTCACCGTGAGCGGGCCGCTCTACGGCGAACTCAAACGCGTTCTCGGGCCTAACTGTTTCGTTTAGTTCGCAACGATGTCGCCGACACGGTGATAGCGACGATCGACGTACACGAGCGGTGGAAAATCGGGGTGGGTTTCACCATCATTTATCTCAAAGACAATGGTTGCGTTGTCGCCGACCTCGGTGACGGCCACCACGGTTGCGAGCAGCGCTGCTCGAACTCCGTGCAGTTGGGGGAGTCCACCTAGTCCAGGTGCCCAATGGTCGCCCGTGAACCGTTCGGAGAAGTCACCGGCCATGGTGCGGGAGATATTGACTTGGTGGCGACTGAGGAAATGAAGGATGACGGTTTTGCCCAACGTGACAGCAGAATATGACGAGGCGTGTTGCGCAATATTGACGGTTGCTCGAGGGGGAGTGGCAGAGAACGAGGCAAGTGACGTTGCCGTGAACCCTGCGGGCGTTCCGTCATCTAAGTTCCCCGTGATCACCGCAACGCCAGCGGGATGCAAAGAAAATGCTGCGAGGAATGCCTCCTGTGGCGTCACGATGGTCACAATCCTCTCAATGGCTTTCTCGTCATCATTATTCCCGAACGGTAACATGGAAAATCACGGCAACGCAGTTGTCGCCCTACGCGAAAGGTGACCACATGTTTTGTCCCTTTTGCCGTTTCACCGATACTCGCGTCATCGACTCGCGCACCTCAGACGACGGGCTCTCCGTTCGCCGCCGACGTGAATGCCCTGATTGCGGTGGGCGCTGGTCGACTCTCGAAACCGCCAGCCTGTCGGTCATCAAACGCAACGGTGTGATTGAGGCGTTTTCTCGAGAGAAAATCGTGGCGGGTGTCCGCAAAGCGTGTCAGGGTCGCCCGGTGTCGGATGCCGATTTGGCAGGACTTGCCCAGCGCGTCGAGGAAAGCATTCGAGCAACGGGAGTTTCTCAAATCGATGCCAATGAGATTGGTTTATCGATATTGCCCGAACTTCGCACCATCGACCTGGTTGCCTACTTAAGATTCGCGAGTGTGTATCAGGCGTTCGATTCACTCAACGATTTTGAGTCGGCCATCGTCGTTTTGAAAGCCGAGGAGGAATCTAAGGGCGACTCCGCGTGATGTATCGAACCCTGTTTCGCCTCGTATTTGCAAGGATGGACGCCGAAAACGCACACGAACTCGTGATGTCACTTTTGGTTCTCGGTCAACGCCTTGGTCTGACTCCGCTTCTTCGTATTTTCACGCGACCGCCCCGTTCGGCACGGGTTGATGCATTGGGATTGCACTTTGAATCACCGTTTGGACTCGCGGCAGGCTTCGATAAGAACGCAATCGCGTATCGAATCCTCTGGGGGTTGGGTTTTGGACATGTTGAGGTCGGTACCGTCACCGCACATCAGCAGGAGGGTAATCCTCGACCTCGATTGTTCCGACTTCGTGCTGATCTCGCGTTGATTAACCGGATGGGATTCAACAACGATGGTGCTGTGGCCGTTGCGCCTCGGCTTCGCCGTCGCCGCGGACCGATTGTTGGTGTCAATATCGGAAAGAGTCGACGAGTCGACGTTGACGATGCCCGCGGCGACTATCTTGCCTCGACCCGACTGCTAGCGCCGGTTGCCGATTATTTGGTCGTCAATGTGTCGTCGCCGAACACGCCGGGGCTTCGCGGACTCCAAGAAATTGACAAACTTGAACCACTGCTGCGTGACGTGAAGAACGAAGCTGGCACAACTCCCGTTTTGGTGAAGATCGCACCGGACCTGACGAATCGCGCCATAGACGCCGTTGCTGACCTTGTTGTGCAGATCGGGTTAGACGGAATCATTGCCACCAACACCACTCTGTCCCGTGATGGACTAGCCACCCCTGATGCCGAAGTCGACGCGATGGGCGCGGGCGGGCTGTCGGGCCCGCCGCTTGCTGAACGGTCTACACAGATCGTGCGTCGTTTGCGAGAGCGAGTGGGCTCGGACCTGTGCATCATCTCAGTCGGTGGAGTTACTACGGCAGCCGATGTCGCCGAACGACTGTCGGCTGGCGCAACTCTGGTACAGGGTTACACCGCGTTCCTTTACGAGGGGCCGTTTTGGGCAGCACGGCTGACCAAGGGATTCACGCGCGGGTTATGACGGGTGTTCGCCGCGCGTTACTTGCGGCTTGGGAACACGCAGAGGACGGAACTGGAAGGCGCGGGTCGATGCGTACCAGCGGTGGCCTTTTTCGATGTTCGAAGCGCCGAACTTGTCGGACATAATCCGAATCAACTTGCGGCTAAAGATCAGCGCATCGAGGACGGCGATGACGAAAAAGCCGTACATGGCGATGAGAACCGTGAGCTGAAGGGTTGCACCAGAGCCATCCGTTGCGCTGTATTGGGGGAGGAAGGTTGCGATGATGACGGCGAACATCAGCGGAATCATGAATTCTCCGACCGTGTATCGCGCATCAACGAAATCACGAACAAAACGGCGCTGGGGACCCTTGTCGCGAGCGGGCATGTATCGCTCGTCGCCTGCTTCGTATCCCTGGCGGGCTACGAGGCGTTCGGTTGCACGCTTTCGACGATCTTCCTTGGTGGTCTTGGTCTTTACACGTTTCGCAACGAGAGGGCGCTTATTGGCGGCTTCACGCTCTTTGCGGCTCGGTGTGGCTCGTCCTTTGCCGGTGTTGGGCGAAGTGTCGGCGGAGTCGGTCACGACGGTTCCTCTCGATAGGTGCTCCTAAGATTACCGTTATGACGCATTCCTCTCGTTCTCTTGACGAAATCCGCTCTCGAATCGACGCAGGCCTTTCCGAATCGGTCGAGACGCTCAAAGCTCTGGTTCGAATTCCGAGCGTGTCGTGGGACGGTTTCCCGAGCGAGGAGGTTCACCGTTCCGCCGAGTTCGTCGC